>NZ_JBYTCE010000029.1:0-64612 GCF_058789975.1 Paenibacillus sp. FW104-T2
TGATAAATTTGATTTTAGTTAACCTGTTGCCTTGTGCAGGGTTAATTGAAATATAAAAAAACTCAGGAGGTTATATGCCATGGCCAAGTTGCAAAAGAGTACAATCCTAACAGTCATTGCAGCACTGATGTTTGTCATTTTGGGGAGTGCGGCTCCCAAAGCCGCAGCAGCTTCAGGTTTTTACGTGAACGGAGGCAAATTGTACGATTCTACGGGTAAACCATTTTACATGAGGGGTATCAATCATGGGCACTCCTGGTTCAAAAATGATCTGAACACGGCTATCCCTGCAATTGCAAAAACGGGTGCCAATACGGTACGAATTGTACTGTCGAACGGTACACAATACACCAAAGATGATCTGAATTCCGTAAAAAACATCATTAATGTCGTAAACGCAAACAAGATGATTGCTGTCCTTGAAGTACACGATGCCACAGGCAAAGATGATTACAATTCGTTGGATGCAGCGGTTAACTACTGGATCAGCATCAAGGAAGCACTGATCGGGAAGGAAGATCGGGTTATTGTAAATATTGCAAACGAGTGGTACGGAACATGGAACGGCAGCGCCTGGGCTGACGGGTACAAAAAGGCTATTCCAAAATTAAGAGAAGCGGGTATTAAAAATACCTTGATTGTAGATGCAGCAGGCTGGGGTCAGTATCCTCAATCGATCGTCGATTACGGACAAAGCGTGTTCGCCGCGGATTCACAGAAAAATACGGTGTTTTCCATTCACATGTATGAGTATGCAGGCAAGGATGCGGCCACCGTCAAATCCAATATGGAAAATGTGCTGAACAAGGGGCTGGCGTTAATCATTGGGGAATTCGGAGGATATCACACCAATGGAGATGTCGATGAATATGCAATCATGAAATATGGTCAGGAAAAAGGGGTAGGATGGCTTGCATGGTCTTGGTACGGTAATAGCTCTGGACTAAACTATCTTGATTTGGCAACAGGACCTAACGGCAGCTTGACGAGCTATGGTAATACGGTTGTCAATGATACTTACGGAATTAAAAACACGTCCCAAAAAGCGGGAATCTTTTAAAATCTATACCATTTTCAATCGATATTGTTCGGTAATGATGGTTGAAGTTTAAACTGCATGTTGAAACTCTATTGGTTTTTCACTGCATTCTTGACACTCTGACGGCAGCGTCAGGGTGTCTTTTGATTAAAGACATTAGTAAGGATAACGATCTTTTGATTATTTCCGTTTATATTTAAAATCTTTTGTTTTCAAAACAAAACAAAGATGATAAACTCTGATTAGGAATAAAACAAACATTATCGGAGGGAAATGAATGGTACAGAGTTTATGGAATTCTTCACAGGCATCTGAGCAAACAACGGGACTTGAGCAGCTGGTTTACCGATCCAATCTGATTGGCGCAGACCGCAGTGTATGCAACATTTATGGTGGAAATACCTCTACCAAAACAACAGTGAAGGATTTTCGTGGGCGCGATGTAGAAGTCATGTACGTGAAAGGAAGCGGCTCCGACCTGGGCTCGATGCAAGCGAAGCATTTTACAGGCCTGGCTCTGGAAGACATTCGTCCCCTGATTGAACGTGAATCAATGACGGATGAAGAGATGGTTGAATATTTGGGTCATTGCATGATCGATTCCAAGCACCCTCGTGCCTCGATCGAGACATTGCTGCATGCCTTTCTTCCGTACAACCATGTGGACCACACGCATCCGGATGCGATTATCAGTCTATGTTGTGCAGATAACGGCAAAGAGTTGGCGCGAGAGATTTATGGAGATCGGTTTGTGTGGGTCCCATATGTTCGCCCAGGTTTTACGTTATCCAAGATGATTGCTGAAAGCGTATTCGCGAATCCGAATGCTGAACTGGTTCTGATGGAGAAGCACGGACTCGTCACTTGGGGAGAGACATCCGAGGAATGTTACGCACAGACCATCAAGATTATCAATGAGGCGGAAGCGTTCATTGAAGCTCGTGTGGATGAAGGAAGTTTGTTTGGTGGTGTTAAACATCCGGCACTTGCTGCTGAAGTGAGACGTGAGATTGTAGCCAAAATCATGCCAACGCTTCGCGGTGCCGTATCGGATAGCAAAAAAATGATTCTGTCCTATGACGATCAGGACGATGTACTTGCCTTTGTTGGTGGAGCCAATTCACCAGAGCTGTCACAAGTGGGGGCGGCTTGCCCGGATCATCTGGTACATACCAAAGTCGTTCCGTTGTTCATCGACTGGACGCCGGACGCTGAGGATGTTGATGGTCTGAAAGCGAAGCTGACAGAAGGCGTAGCTGCATACAAAGAGCAGTACAAACAGTATTTTGAAAGCAACAAAAACGAAGGCGATGTCATGTTTGAAGCAGCTCCTCGCGTTATTCTCATCCCGGGTGTAGGTATGATCAACACAGGTAAGAGCTGGGCGCTATCCCAAGTAAGCGGAGCACTGTATCACCGTGCGATTGCCGTTATGCGGGGCGCGACGAGCCTGGGTAAATTCGTATCGCTAAGTGCCAATGAGTCCTACAATGTAGAATACTGGCCGCTTGAATTGTATAAATTGTCCCTTGCACCGGCTGAAACGGAATTTTCCCGGAAAGTGGCGTTTATTACAGGTGGAGCCGGTGGGATTGGCAGCGAGACTGCACGCAGGCTGGTATCCGAGGGAGCTCACGTCGTTCTGGCTGACCTGAACCTGGAAGGCGCTCAAAAAGTAGCGCAGGAAATCAACGACCAATATGGTGCGAATCGCGCATATGCGCTAAAAATGGATGTAACCGATGAGGAAGCCGTGCAGTCGGCGTATGCTGAAGTGGCTGTACAATATGGCGGTGTGGACATTATCGTTAACAATGCGGGTCTTGCCACATCGAGTCCATTTGACGAAACCTCCCTGAAGGAATGGAACCTCAACATGAATGTGCTGGGTACCGGATACTTCCTCGTTGCCCGTGAAGCGTTCAAGCTGATGAAACAGCAAGGGATTGGCGGCAGTATGGTCTTCATCGGGTCCAAAAACTCGGTCTATGCCGGTAAAAGTGCATCAGCTTACAGCTCGGCAAAAGCACTTGAAGCTCACCTTGCACGTTGTATCGCAGCTGAAGGCGGCGAATATGGCATTCGTGTCAACACGATACTCCCTGACGCGATTCTGCAAGGGTCTGCGATCTGGAATGGTTCCTGGAGAAACGAACGTGCGGCAGCGTACGGGATTGAGCCCGATCAGCTGGAAGAGTACTATCGCAAGCGTACGACACTGCTCGTGAATATTTATCCGAAAGATATTGCGGAAGGTATTGCCTTCTTTGCTTCTTCCAAATCCGAGAAAACAACCGGATGCATGATGACCATCGATGGCGGTGTACCGGCAGCATTTACACGTTAAGAGGAGGGTTTCTGCGAATGGATAACCAAGTCAAGCAAGCGTATGAAGCAGCCAAATTGTTATATGCCCAGCATGGAATCGATACGGATGAGGTATTGGAAAAGCTTGCAGAGATCAAGGTATCTGTGCATTGCTGGCAAGGTGATGACGTGAAAGGCTTTTTGAACCAGGATGGAGAGTTGACGGGAGGCATCTCCGTTACAGGTCAATATCCGGGAGCAGCAACCACTCCTGCTGAACTTCGGGCAGATCTGGAACAAGCGTTTTCGCTGATTCCAGGGAAGCATAAGGTCAATCTGCATGCAATCTATACCGATACGGATGAAAAAGTGGAGCTGGATCAGATTGAGCCCAAGCATTATGAGAAATGGGTGCAATGGGCGAGGGAGCAGGGGCTGGGTCTTGATTTTAACCCGACATGCTTTTCTCATGAGAAATCAAGCGACGGATTCACACTGAGTCATCCTGATCCGGAGATTCGCAAGTTCTGGATTGATCACTGCAAGGCGTCTCGTCGCATCGGCGCTTATTTCGGCGAACAATTGGGCCAGACGTGCGTAACGAACGTTTGGGTTCCAGATGGGTTCAAGGATAATCCGGTTGATCGCATGACACCGCGTAAACGCCTCAAGGATTCGTTGGATGAAGTATTTGCAGAGAAGCTTGATCCGAAGCATAATCTGGACGCAGTTGAGAGTAAACTGTTCGGCCTTGGTTCGGAAGCGTACGTGGTTGGATCACACGAATTCTATATGGGATATGGATTGCAAAATGATACTTTGATCTGCCTGGATGCAGGCCACTTCCATCCTACTGAGGTCATCTCCAACAAGCTGTCTTCCCTTGCGCTCTTTACTAGTGGCATTCTGCTGCATGTGAGCCGTCCAATGCGTTGGGATAGTGACCATGTCGTCATTATGGACGATGAGCTGTTGGAAATTGCACGCGAACTTGTTCGTCACGACCTGTTGCCAACGACGCATGTGGGCCTCGATTTCTTCGATGCCAGCATCAATCGCGTAGCCGCCTGGGTTGTCGGTACGCGCAACACGATCAAGGCTTTGCTTCGTGCCATGCTGGAACCGGTGGATGCACTAAAAGCCGCTGAGCTGCAAGGTGATTATACGGTACGGCTTGCGCTGACCGAAGAATTCAAATCCTATCCATTTGGTGCCATCTGGGATTATTATTGTGCCCAGCAGGGAGTGCCTGTTCGCGAGAAATGGATCTCCGAGATTAAAACCTATGAAGAAGATGTTTTGCTGCAGCGTGGTAAATCGCTCGTTTAACTTGTTCTTATAAAAGGAATTTTGTATTAATTACTTTATCCTAAACTGATAAAAGTCCGCCGTGGAGCCAGCGTTCCTTGCGGGCTTTTTGGCATGGCGATATTCACGATGCATAAGTGAACCGAGAAATACCATACTACAAATACATAAACAGGCTTGTAGAATAGCCCAGTTACTGCAGCAAAGCGAAAAGGAGGATGCTTCAAATTGAATCTAGCCCACAATAAGTTGTATGTCGCTGCACTTGGCGGCGTAAACGAAATTGGTAAGAACATGTACATTATTCAGTACAACCAGGATATTATCGTCATTGATTGTGGTTCCAAATTTCCGGATGAGACCTTGCCGGGCATCGATCTCATTATTCCGGACGTCTCCTACTTGCTGGAGAATCTGGACCAGGTAAGAGCGCTTGTTGTTACCCACGGGCACGAAGATCACATCGGGGGCATACCTTATTTTTTGAAACAAATGAATATCCCCGTATATGCATCCAGGCTTACCCGAGGGTTGATTGAACTGAAACTGAAAGAGCATAATATGCTGCGAACCGCAGATCTTCATACAATCGATGCTCACTCCACTGTAAAGCTGGGGGATATCGACGTTTCCTTTTTTGCAACGAGCCACAGCATCCCGGACTGCCTGGGGGTATTCTTCCGGACACCTGGTGGAAATGTGGTACATACCGGCGATTTCAAGTTCGACATGTCACCGGTAAATGGACCTTATCCTGACCTATATCGAATGGCCGAGATTGGTAAACAGGGCGTTCATCTGCTGCTGTCCGAGAGTACAAATGCCGAACGACCTGGATTTACACCTTCTGAGCGTGTTGTAGGGGATCGCATTCTGGATGCATTTATTCGAGCCAGGCAAAAAATATTCATCTCCACCTTTGCTTCCAATGTCAGCCGGGTCCAACAAATTGTGAATGCCACCTTTGAGACCGGCCGCAAACTGGCCTTGCTGGGCAGAAGTATGGTTAATGTCGTATCTGTTGCTAGTGAGCTCGGATACCTGGATGTTCCTGACGGCCTTCTGATTGAAGCGATAGATGCGGATCAGTTTCCTCCTGAACAAGTGGTTATTCTCTGTACGGGAAGCCAGGGTGAACCTATGGCTGCGCTGTCTCGGCTCGCGACAGGTAAGCACCCTCACGTGAGAGTGGCAGCAGGTGACACCGTCATTATTGCGGCAGGAGCAATTCCGGGCAACGAACGCAATTTAGCCCACGTTATTGATAACCTGTATGTACTGGGGGCAAGAGTACTATATGGTTCGAGCGGGTCGGGGGGCATGCATGTTTCGGGGCATGGCAGTCAGGAAGAGCTGAAGCTGATGCTGACACTGATGAAACCGGATTATCTGGTTCCCATCCACGGCGAATTTCGCATGCTGTACCAGCACAGATTGCTGGCTGAATCGGTTGGCATCGATCCGGATCACGTATTTATCGTAAATAATGGTGACATGATTCAGTACAAGGACGGCGTAGCATCACCGGGTCCCAAAATCGCTTCAGGCAACAGTCTGGTTGACGGCTTAATTATGGGGGACGTAGGTAATATTGTGCTTCGGGATCGCAGACAGTTATCGTCAGACGGTATGCTTGTCATTGTGACGACACTTAGCAAAACGGAGAAGCAAATGGTCACATCTCCCGAGATTATTTCCAGAGGATTTGTGTTTGTAAAAGACTCGGAGGAATTTATGCGAGAAATTCATGGATTGGTGCTATCCAGAATGGAAGAACTGACCGGAGCCGGAGTGAACCAGTGGAATGTCATCAAAAGAAAGCTTAAGGACGAGATCGGACATTACATTTATGCCCAGACGAAACGAAGACCGATGATCCTGCCTATTATCATAGAGGTATGAAAAATGGTTAGAATAAGAAAAAGCCTGAGGAATGCTCATTCATATTTGATGAATAGGCAACTCCTTCAGGCTTTTTGTTTTTGCTTGCTTTAGAGAAAACTGTTCACTATCTTCTGCGACTATTAATCCTTCAATAAACCGGATTGTCTTACGGAGGAGAGGAACTGATGGAATTGTTCGATGTTCAACTGCTGCGCACTATCGGATAGCGCGACCGCTGGATTGGGATGCACTTCCACCATAACGCCGTCGGCACCAGCCGCCAGGGCAGCTTTGGCGCATGGAGCCAGAATATCTTTGCGTCCAGTAGAGTGGGTTACATCCACCAGCACGGGAAGATGGGTTTCCTGTTTTAGAATAGGCACGGCAGAGATATCAAGGGTATTGCGTGTGGCTTTTTCATAAGTGCGAATTCCTCGTTCAATCAGCATGACTTGTTTGTTCCCACGGGACACGACATACTCTGCAGCATGCACGAATTCATCAATGGTTGCTGCCAACCCTCGTTTAAGTAAAATCGGAATACGAGCGTCGCCCGCTGCTTTGAGCAGCTCAAAGTTTTGCATGTTTCGGGCACCGATCTGGATCACATCAATATAATCCGCTGCCAGCTCGATATGGCCTGGATGCACAATCTCACTGATCGTTTCGAGACCGAACTCGTCAGCTACTTCCTTCAGAATTTTCAGTCCTTCAATACCTAATCCCTGAAAATCATATGGGGAGGTGCGTGGTTTAAACGCTCCGCCGCGCATAACCGAAATCCCGGCTTCTTTCAAAGCCTTGGCAACCTCCCGGACTTGCTCGTAACTCTCGACGGAACAAGGTCCGGCAATCATGATTGGTTTACCCGCGCCAACCTGAATGTCACCAATGGAGACGATCGTATCCTCCTGCTGGTTTTTACGGCTAACGAGCAGCTGTTTCTTGTGTTCGTCAACCTGTAAATGCAGCGAAGCCTGAAAGATCTGCTTGAACAGCAGCTTGATGGCATCATCATGGAAAGGCCCAGGATTGGCTGCCGTCAATTCTTCCAGCATTTCTTTCTCACGAACGGGGTCAAACTTGGGAACGCCCTGTTTTTCCTTGATCTGACCGATTTCCTGTGTAATTTGCGCCCGCTCTGATAGTAAGTGAAGCAGATCATGATTAATCTCATTTAATCGGCTTCGTAATTGTTCCAAGGTTTTGTTCTCGTCCATTTACAACCACTCCTCCGTTACGTTGGATATGAATTCATTTTTATTGAAAAACAAAAAAAGCCCTTCATCCGCAAGGGACGAAGAAGCCGTGGTACCACCCTAATTAGAAACGGTTCAGCCTGATTGCAGGCATGCCGAATCTCACTTTGACCTTTTAACGCAAGGAACGGATTGTCCTAGAAGCTGACGCTTGAAGAAGCCGCTTTTCAGCAATCGGCTCGGGAGTGAACTTCGGCGGATGGTTGCCTCGGGTGCTCTCAGTCTTTGGCACCACGTCCCTGTAATCAACGCCAGATTCCGCTTACTCTTTCCGTCATAGCCTGTAATTGTTTATTGATATGTTAATATTCCATCGTGCACGATATGAATTGAAGTTATACTAGCATGTACACCTTCTGCACGCAATGAATTGAAGTGATGCCGCACATCAATAACGCTGTACTGCAGCACATCAATAACGCTGTACTGCAGCACAATGATATTCGCCACATCGACATCAACCAAGTATAATAAGAAGGGTGCATTATCCATTTTCATTTTTAAGCTGTACACAAGAGGAGTAACTATGAACAAAACCATATCTGATATCGCTCAACTGGCCGGCGTGGCCAAAAGCACCGTTTCCCGTTTTCTTAATGGCGGTTCGGTCAGTGAAGATACACGCCAGAAAATTGAGCGGATTATTAAACAATACAATTACGTACCAAATACCTTTGCTCAGAGCCTCAAAGCGAAGAAAACCAGTATAATCGGAACGGTCGTCCCCCGGCTGGACTCATTTGCAACTTCACAGACGCTTATCGGCATAGATGAGGAATTACGAACCAATCAGTACCAGATGTTGATTGCCAACACAAGCCAGGATATGCATCGCGAGATCGACGCCATTTATGATTTTGCAAGGCAGAAGGTATCTGGCATTATTCTGCTTGCCGCTGAAGTAACTGAAGCACATCTGAAGGCAGTCGAAGAGATTGGTATTCCGGTGTTGTTGGTGGGACAACAGCATGAACGTCTGCATAGTTTGGTTCACAACGATGACCAGGCCGGATACGATATGGGCAAATATGTGGTGGAGAAGGGGCACCGCCAGATTGTTTATCTTGGTGTAACGGAGAGGGACCAGGCCGTCGGCATACATCGTAGACAGGGATTCCAGCGTGCCATCGCCGAATATGGCGGGAGTGGGTGTGATGTTACCTACTACGAGACAAGCTTCAAAATGTCCGAAGCGATCGTTACAGCAGAAGCCATTCTTCGGGACAATAAACCGAGCATCATTGTAGGTGCCACGGATAACATCGCACTTGGTGTAATGAAGACAGCTTTCTCTAACAAGATTCGAATTCCCCATGAATTGTCGGTAGCCGGATTTGGCGGATACGATATCACGGAAATGATTCATCCGGCGCTGACAACAGTGAAATTTCATTATTTGCAAGCCGGTAAACTGGCTGCGAGCCATATGATTCGTCAGGTTACAGGTGAGCCGGTAGAGAAGCAAACTATACTTGATGTGGAATTGATTCCCCGAGAAAGCGTTGACAACGTATAAACTTATCCTTTATGATAATTCCATCGAACCGGTTCCATTCGTTTGAGATATTCGAATTGGAATAATGGTTTTGGCTGTATGCTGTGGAATTATTTTTTTATTTGTGTTGGAACCGGTTCCTCTTTAATGTAATAATTTTGGGCAAGGTTAGGAGATATGTTATGAAAATGACCAGAGAGCAGCGCTACCGATTCATTGAGCAGGCGGAAGAAGGAGAGATTGAGAAGCTGAAAGCAATGATTTCCGCTTGCTCGTGGAGACAATCCTATCACATTCAACCTGTTACGGGCTTGCTGAATGATCCTAACGGATTTTCATATTACCAAGGACACTATCATCTTTTCTATCAATGGTTTCCTCTGGGAACAGAGCATGGAATGAAATATTGGTATCATGTTCGCTCGACAGATCTTGTGAACTGGGAGCAGGTCGGCATCGGCATCCGTCCGGGTGATCCATTCGATTCGCACGGGGCTTACTCAGGAAGTGCCATTGTTAAGGATGACAAGCTGCACCTGCTCTATACAGGCAACACCAGGGATGAAACATGGATAAGACATCCCTATCAATGCTTGGCGGTCATGAATGAAAGCGGTTCAGTTGTGAAAGCCGACCAGCCTGTTATATCGTCAGTACCATCCGGGTACACAGAGCATTTCAGGGACCCGAAGGTTTGGCAGGATGGGGATACCTATTATTGTGTAATCGGAGCACAGCGGACAGACATGACAGGATGCGCGGTGTTGTATCGATCATCCAACCTCACAGCGTGGGAGTTTCTGGGTGAGATCCAGACGCATCTCTCCCAATTCGGCTATATGTGGGAGTGTCCGGATTACTTTGAGATGAATGGCAGAGGCGTGCTTCTTTTTTCACCACAGGGTATCGAAGGTGAAGGGGATTTATACAACAACATTTTTCAGTCAGGTTACCTGATTGGTGAGCCATTGAATCTACAGACGAGAGCGTTTGATCATGATTCTTTTCAGGAATTGGATCGCGGGTTCGATTTCTATGCGCCACAATCGATGGAAGCGCCGGACGGAAGACGCATATTGATTGGATGGATGGGACTTCCGGATGTGGAGTATCCAACCGATGCGAGCGGATGGGCCCATTGCCTTACGATCCCGCGCCAGTTGTCCCTCAAAGACAGCAAACTCATTCAGCAGCCTGTTGATGAGATGAAGAAGCTCCGTCGACAATCCGAGGGGTACCGTTATCAAACGATACTGGAGAACAGATCTGAAAGTATTGCTGCATTCAACGGGACTGCCTATGAGCTGGAATGTGAAATCAGTCATTTTGATGCTGAACGATTCGGGATTGAATTTCGAACAGGCGGTGAAGAAAAGACCGTTTTGCAATACGACCGTCTTCAGCAAAAGTTGATATTGGATCGAACCTCTTCAGGTGCTCCAATGGGGGGCATGAATGGCACGGTACGCCAGTGCACGCTGAACGGAGATCGGATCAAGTTACAGCTGTTTGTAGATACGTCGTCGGTTGAAATCTTTGTCAATGATGGGGAAGAGGTATTCACAAGTCGAATTTTCCCAAGCCCCGAAAGTACGGGAATTCGCTTTTTTGCGAGTGGAGGCAAGGCTGAGTTCAAAGCGACCAAATGGGATTACTAGATATTAGGTGAGGGGAATGAAATACCATGTCGGATAATCAACAAATAGCCAAGGAAGTTATTCAAGCCATTGGGGGCAAAGATAACATCGCATCATTTGCCCACTGCGCGACACGTCTACGCATTATGGTGAATGACAAAGAGAAAATCGATCAGAAGCAGGTCGAGAATATAGACAAGGTCAAGGGTGCTTTTTTCAATTCCGGACAGTATCAGATTATTTTTGGGACAGGTACCGTGAACCGGATCTTTGAAGAGGTCGAGAAGCTCGGAATCGAAGGTACCTCCAAGGAAGACGTGAAGAATCAGGGGAAAAAGGAAGGCAACGCATTTCAACGGGCAATCCGCACGTTCGGAGATGTGTTCGTACCTATTATTCCTGTACTGGTGGCTACAGGGTTGTTCATGGGGCTGCGCGGATTGCTTACCCAGAATGAAATTCTGTCCTTGTTCGGTGCAACCCCTGAGGACATTTCGCCCAATTTCCTGTTGTTTACGCAAGTTCTGACGGACACTGCATTCGCATTCCTGCCTGCACTGGTGGCCTGGTCTGCATTCCGCGTATTTGGCGGCAGCCCTGTGCTCGGAATTGTGCTCGGACTGATGCTTGTCAATCCGGCTCTGCCGAATGCTTATGCTGTGGCAGATGGATCGGCTCAAGCATTGCACATGTTTGGATTTATACCCGTTGTAGGCTATCAGGGGTCCGTTTTACCTGCATTTTTCGTGGGACTTATCGGAGCGAAGTTCGAAAAGGTTCTGAGAAGACGCGTGCCGGAGGCGCTGGACCTGATCCTCACGCCTTTTATCACACTAACAGTTATGATTACATTGGGGCTCTTTGCCATCGGTCCCGTCTTTCATTCGCTTGAAGAGTGGGTGCTGCATGGGACGACAGCTGTTCTTGACCTTCCATTCGGTATTGCCGGAATTATTATTGGTTTCTTCAATCAGATTATTGTCGTTACCGGTGTGCATCATATCTTTAACTTTTTGGAAATCCAGCTGCTGGAAAAAACAGGTTATAATCCATTCAACGCCATTGTAACTTCTGCGATGGCTGCACAAGGAGCCGCTTGTTTAGCCGTAGGATTAAAAACAAAAAATACAAAACTCAAGGCTCTTGCCCTGCCATCATCCTTATCCGCTTTTCTCGGAATTAGCGAACCTGCCATTTTTGGCGTAAACCTGCGCTACATGAAACCGTTCGTTATGGGACTGATTGGTGGCGGTGTTGGTGGTTTTCTCGCATCCTTGTTCCATCTGAAGGGTACAGGCATGGCCGTAACGGTGATTCCCGGTACATTGCTGTATCTGAACAGTCAGCTGCCCCTGTACATTCTTGTGAATGTGGTTGCTGTGGGTGTGGCCTTTGCATTAACCTGGTTCTTCGGTTACAAGGATCAGCCGCTTGCTGTAGATGAGATAACGAACAGTGGAAATGAGAGTGATCCTTCGGCTGTCCAAACCGCAGGTACGGATGATCGGACCAATCAAGCAGCGGTACATCGGCCCCAGGTGGATAAGCTGGAGATTGCTTCGCCGATGACCGGTACAGCGGTGGCTTTGGCCAACGTACCTGATCCTGCATTTTCAGAGAAGCATATGGGTGAGGGGATTGCCATTGAGCCTACGGAGGGTAAGGTATACGCACCTTTTGATGGCATCGTAGCCCATGTCATGAACAAGAGTAAACATGCTGTCATTCTGGAGCATGAGAGTGGTCTGCAAATGCTTGTTCACGTTGGAATCAATACCGTTGGTCTAAAGGGAGAGGGGTTTACCGCTCATGTCCAGAGCGGAGATGCAGTCACCGCTGGACAATTAATGATTGAGTTTGACATGAACTCCATTCAGGCGGCGGGGCTGCCACTCATCACTCCCGTTCTGATCCCGAACGGAAATGAAATCATAGAAGAAGTGCAGACGGCCAAGATTGGCAGTGTACAGGCGAATGGGGACAACATCCTTGTCGTAAAGTTTAAACAATAATGAACAAAGCAGGCAGAGAGAGCTGATGAATTTGACCAGACTCATTGCCTGCTTTTTTTGCTATTCATACAACGTAACATGTGTATTAAAACGAATAATAGGTGAGCGCATATTCCATCAAAAAAGAACGCACCTGTTCCTGGCTCATAGGTGAATTCCCGCCATTCTCCAGATTGAAGATCAGATTGTCTAGGCATTTTAGAAGAAAATGAGCACGGACCTCTCCCCACAGACTTTGGTGCTCGCTGATGTAATGGATAGCTCGCTTCGTTCCAACCCTTTTAACCCTGCGAATACCGAAGCCCATTTGACCAGATCAGCAGGCTCTGAACCTCGCGGTAAATTGAATTCTGCAAATCCGTTAATACCTCCACACGAAATTTTGAACAAGCCGCAGTAGCCGCCTGAATGTTCATGAGGGAGTAACGGCAGCTTTCGCATATCGTACCGAATGATTTCCATGGAAGTAATCTTCGTTTCATGGTTTATGGTAATTTGATTTATAAGTTCACAGCTCGGAAACACGCCACCAACCTCCATCGAATGAATGCGACTTTATGTTCTTCAACCTTTGGTTTATGTTACGGCTGAGTGACGATGAAGTAAAATGTTGGGGATCTTTTATTTACCGCATTTAAGTGCTTCCGGGTGAACATTTCCGTGATGTAAGCGATTAAATCGGGTTCAGTCTGCTATTTTTGCTGATTACATCCGTTTATTTCATTGGGGCATTTCCTCCACGGTAAACGGAAGCTAGAGGAAGCCAGCTGTAGATTAGGGTTAAAAAGAACTTGAGATTCGCCAGAATTGGTTGATTTACGCAGTAAATCGTTCCCTTACGGCCTTGCAGCCCTGCAAGTACAGGACTATGATTCGCTCATACCGTGCCAGAGGATATTTATTCTTGCTGGCTTGGAGACGAAGGGGAGGGAGTACGATGGTGGAAGACGCTGTAATGTTAGTTTCAACGGGACAGAGCTCAGCAGGAATGGAGTTTGTTCGTTTATTGCTGAAGAGGGGGATGGATGTAATCGTGCTTGTCCACAATGCAGAAGAGGAACAGCAGCTGACTGAATTGATCGGTAAACTCTCTGTGTATCGCCTTTATCACTCTGGTTCGGCAGACAAGACGCCCATTGCTTTAGATTGGGCGGTGAAACATGCCTTTGTATTTGAAAGAAATCTGCCAGAGTGCTGTCAGGACATTCAATTATGCCATAGCTGGTGCCCGCAGCGGCTTTATGTAGTTACAAGCAGCCTGAATCCGGTGCAGCTGGTATACCGCGGGTTGGGAGCCTCATATGTCATACACAGCCGAAGCGGTGATATATCGTTTGTTTTATGATGGGACGGTCATGCAAAAATAACAAGCGGTGATCTCGAATAATGAGATGACCGCTTGACATATGTTCAGCACTACAATCCTGCTTGGCGCTTCAGCCGTTCTGCAATCTGTAACAGATCTTCCGCAGAGACGCCAGGGGCGAATTCTTCCGGCAGGTCAGGCAGATCGGGAATAGCACCACTGTGTCCGGGCAGTCCTGCAAATGCCTCCAGTTTTCCGCCATCTGTCGGATGTGTGCCTTTCCAGATTTGGGCGATATTCTGGTAGTCCTTGTCACTAAAGGTGTATAGCCTGCGATGTTCGCCCATGGCTTCCCATTTCCGGGTCGTGTCAAACACCTTATTGTCCAGGCGGGGAATAGGGAACATCTTGGTCACATCAACGCCGGTTGCAATCTGCAGCGCTTTGGCATAGGCAAGAATATGTACGCCGCCACGGACGAGCAAATAACCGGTCATCTCTCTCGCAGTTGGATGATCCGTCATCTCGTACACCCTCATCTTGTGAGTACGTGCGCCGCATTCGAGGAAAAAATTATGCAGCAGGTCGAAGATCAAATTGCCGCTGTTCACGACATAGGAGCCGTTCCAGGGTCTGCCCATGGAATCAAAAGGGAGCGCGGTCTGAGCCGATTCAATGAAATGGGAAGTAATACGGGCATCCTTACCTGCACGAAGCGGGGTAGTATCAGGGTCTCCCGGAGCAGTAGTGCCAACCAGCATCAGATTAATGGTATTGGCGACAAGCTCCACATGACCGAATTCTTCAGCCGTAATACTTGCCACAATGTCATAAAAGGCACGCAGCTTTTTTTTGCCCCGGAAGTTGAAGGACTGGAACATGTAGTTATTTAGCGTGGACATCTCGCCGAACTTTCCACCAAGCAGTTCCTGGACTGCGCTTGCTCCATTGGGGTCAGGGTTATTGGAGATCGGCAGTTCAATTGCAAGGCGGTCTACCCGTTTAAACATGATTTTGCCTCCTCAAGCCAAATTACTGTAAAGGTATGAGGCATGACTTGTACGTTATTCGGACTTTGGTCAAAACAAAAACGTTCTGCCAGAGCTTTGCTCTGAACAGAACGTTCGCATTTGCAACTTAAGACGTTTGACCAACGACACTGGTACCGTTCTTCGTTATTGTGTAGGTGAGCACCTCGCCACTCCAGAAGTGGAATTTGAGAATAACCTCACCATCATTCGTTTCGTTGAAGAAGTTTGGTTTCAGTTCAATGACATTGCGGCTGTAATCCGGGCTAAAGGTGTAGGAGAACTCCTTGAAAGAAGTCCAGTTTTGCGGACCGGCGTTACCTCCGGTGGCATAAGTTGCTTCCATGGTAGCCAGCTGGTTTCCGTTAAACGTGGTTGGAATTGCAAAAGAATCGGTAGTTCCTGTAACATCGCTCAGCACAGGTGTATCATACGTAATGATATTCAGGTGCCAGTCGGCGCCTTTGTTGAATTTCGCTGTAAGCTTCGCATTGACACCAAGATTGCCGGAAGCGGTCAGTTTGCTTAACAGACTGGATTTAAGGGTCAGCACGTCATCCTTAATCGTGTAATCCTTGCCTTTAGACAGTTTCTTGTTACCGTTAGCCAGGGATATGAAGGTGTTTCCATTCAGATTCAATCGGATCGTTTGATCTTGAACGACTGCTCCTTTTTTGAGATGGACCAGATCGGATTCGGCTGTGGAGGAACGACCTTTCCAGCTCGCTTTCATCGTATTATAGAGATCAGGGTCAGACCAAGTATAGTTTGTACGACTGAAATGCTGCCCGTTATCCCACAGCATGGTGGTCATCTTCTTTTGACGCAGATACTGTCCAACGAATTCGAAGAATTTCAGTTTTTCACCTTGTTCGATGACACCCGTATGCTGGTCGAAACCCAGCAAGCCATATTCACCAACAATAACAGGAATGCCTTTGGCTACAAAAGCGTTGTATACGCGATCGAATGTATCCGTGATGTCTTTTTGTACTTCTTCATTAAACTTGGTAAAACCAGCGATGTTCACACTAAATGGCCAGAATCCATAATAGTGAACTGTGGCAATTATGTTTGGATCGTTCAATTTCGTAATGGTCTCATTCAATGCATCCAGATCGGCTTGGGCGGATGAGGTGTGCATCGTTGGGAGTACGAGTGGACGTGTCTTGTTGTTTCCGCCAGAAGACCTTACAATTTGATGAAAAGAAGTATTAAGCTCATCGAGCATACGGTACCCGACTGCGGCATCCGTTGTTCCACCTTCTGTGAAACGGGGCTCGTTAATACTTTCGAACATCAGCTTGGAAGGAGCATTTTTAAATTGGTTCGCAATCTGGGTCCATACGGAATTATAGCGTGCCAGCACAGGGTCATGATCCTTCTCCATGTAACTGACCCATCGCCAGGAATCGTGGTGGATATTAAGCATGACATAGAGATTGGCATCGAGTGCCCAATCCACAACTTTCTGTACACGGTTCATGTAGGCGGGATCAATGGTGTAGTCGGGTGCGTCGCCGATGTGGGCTTCCCAGGTCACAGGAATGCGAATGCTCTTATAACCTTGCTTTGCAATCTGCTTGATCAGTTCCTTGGTAATCCGCGGGTTACCCCAGGCTGTCTCGTCTTCGCCCACAGCGTCGAGCGAATTACCCAAATTCCAGCCTGGTTCCATGGCGCTGACGTAGGACTGGATTTTGGTTGGGGCAGCAGGTTTACTTGGCTTGCCTTTGTGATCAGGAGCTGCAGAGGCCATGGCAGAAGAGAACAGAGACAGAATCAGGGCTGTGACCAGTGTGAGGGATAGAACATTTTTACGAATTTTCTTCATTAACAGTGTCTCCTTCATGCTTGGAATAGTTGAACTGATGAATTAGGCTTGCTCAGATGGAGAAAAGCTCAGTTATAAAACAGTCCAGACAGGATTTACGAAGGAAGGATCACCTCCAAAATTTGTATTGAAAGCGTTTTCGTAGATGTTAATATAACATAGAATAAAAGAAGAGAGTACCCTCATAATTGGAACAGAAATCAGTTGTAAATTAGTGATCCGTCTCGCGATAATAGGATGGATAAACTGTTCGTATATGAAAGCATGAGTTTTCGAAGAGAAGCGGGCTTTAATGTGTAGATATGTTCTATGCAATGAGAAATATGTTTCTATGACTGGAGTGCAGCCTTCTTTAAAATGAAGATATCGTTAGCAAAATCAGCCATCCAGCTGCATGAACAGGGTGATATAATAAGTTCACCAGAGGGCAGCAAAAGGAGTCGGTTTATATGCGGAAGTGGCTGGGGTGGATGATCCCCCACAAGCTCAAATACCGTTTGTTTGCAGGGTTCGCGCTTGTCATTCTGCTTCCATTCAGTATTCTCAATCTGTACAACTACGAAAAAATTGAATCGCTTGTGCAGCAGAAGATTAGTGAACAGAGTCATGAACAGCTGGATAATCTCCACCAGTCGCTGGAAGATCAGCTCAGTATCGCTTTCAAAACATTGATCTTTCTGGAACAGGACTCTGAAGTTCGCCGAATTCTTCAAAATCCTAGCGAGCACAATGTCCTGGACAACAAGGAACGTATGGAGGACAAATTCAAGGGTTTGAATAACAGCTTTTTTCTCTACAATCCATCGGTTTATTTTACGCTGCTTGATGAAGACGGGCATATCTACACCTCATATCAGCCCAAGGTCCCGCTAGATTATGACACCGTTGCATCAGATCGTTCCTTCTTGGCCCTTCAAGACAGCGGAACTTCATATGTATGGACGTCGAATGACGAGAATTATGTATCCCGTGATGTGACCAGGAGCCCGACCCTGTTATCTCTTTACGCCAAATTACGTGACCGGAATAACAATACATACGGACTGGCAAGAATCAGCATTGATTTCTCCTACTGGTTTCAGTCTGTATTGCAGAAGTCCGAGAGTGACCAGCTCTATTTTATCATGACCCGACAGGGCGAAGTGATTGCTCGTTCCAATTCCGAGTCTAAGCTGCCCGTTGAAGTTATTCGTGAGGTTTCCCGCGAGCCGAGTAATGGATACTGGACTGACAAGTCCAGTGAGTCACTCATTAACTATAGTTATCTGCCTTCACTGGATTGGTATATGATAAACCGCATTCCCTTACAATTGCTGTTTGGTGAGATTGAAAGCCTGAAGAAGCATTATTTCGCAACGTTCTATGCCATTACGGCGCTTTTTATTGCTATTGCTTTCATGATTGCTTACACATTTACAAGGCCATTATCCCGTCTACAGGTCAAGATGAAAGAAGCGGTTGGCAAGGATCTCCGCATTCGGCTGCCAGAGGAGAATCACCGGGGAGAGGTGCTGGATCTTACACGGACCTTCAATACGATGATGGTAGACATGAACCGACTGGTTCAACAGCTTCGTGCCGAAGAAAGGCAGAAGGATGCCGTCCATTTTCAGATGCTTCTAGCTCAGATGAATCCACATTTTCTGCTGAATACGCTCAATACACTGAAATGGATTGGCCTGCGGAACGGGAATGAAGAAACGGTGGAAATATGTCTTTCACTCGGTAAACTGCTGGAAACCAGCCTTAATTCGGATGTGGATCTCATTCTCCTACGTGATGAAATGGATCTGACGCGAGCTTTTCTGTATATCCAACAAGTCAGATATGGAAATGTGTTTGATATAGAGTTCAGTTATGACGAAGAGCTGCTGTATGCCCTGGTTCCCAAGCTCAGTCTGCAGCCTTTGATTGACAATGCGATTCGCCACGGGATTGGCAATATGGCAGAGGGAGGCCGGATACAGATCCGGATGTTTAGAAATGCAGCTGTGCCTGATCGTTTGACGCTGGAGGTCGAGGATAACGGGGTGGGAATGGATCATTCGAAGAATAACAGGGAGCAGGGTCGTCAGAGACCGAGTATTGGGCTGCAGAATATCAGGGAACGGCTAAGACTTCTATTCAAGGACAAAGGCGAGCTCGAGGTGATCTCGTTGGAACAGGGGACATTGTGCCGGATTCATCTGCCTGTTTTGCTGTCCGAACCATATGCGAACCAAAACCTGGGCAACAAGAATGACGAGGATTAACGGAATGGAGGGACTACGATGTGGAAAGTATTACTGGTGGAAGATGAGACATTCGTCCGGGAGTCCGTGAAGGAGATCATTCGTTGGGAGGACATGGGGTTCACGCTAGCCGGAGAAGCAAGCAATGGGTTGGAAGCGTTACCAATGATTAAGCAGGACCCTCCGGATCTTGTTCTGTGTGACATTGTCATGCCGCAGATGGACGGACTAATGTTACTTCAGGAAACAAGGAAGGCTGGCATCCAATCCAAATTTGTCATGCTGACATGTATGGGCGATTTTGAATCCATGCGGCAGGCCATGGAATACGGAGCTTCCAATTACATTCTGAAGTTGTCGATGAGTGTGAAGGATTTGCGCGAAACTCTCGTTAAGGTAAGCAAGGAATTATCGAATAACGGAGTGCCACAAGAGCGCGCCATTCGTCCCGCATCCACAGCGCCCAAGGAGAAAATTACGCATCCGGAAGTGAATAAGATCATCCAATACATTGAACAGCATTATGATCAGGATATTACACTGAAGTTCCTCGCACGTTACGTCATGATGGGGGAAAACTACGTGAGTGCCCTGTTTAAAAAGAAGACCGGGGAGACGCTGATTCATTATTTGCATCGAACACGTATTAACAAAGCGATCGAGTATCTAACGGATACCGATTGGCCTGTGAACCAGATTGGCCACCAGGTCGGTTTTATGAACGATAATTATTTTATCAAAATCTTTAAACGAATGACGGGTACAACCCCGAGTCAGTATCGTCATCAGAAATAGAACAAAATGATTTGACTGAAGGATGATAACGGTTTCAAATGTGTATTTCTGTTCCATGGCAATCATGATTCTGTTACTTACGACCATTCTCACTCATTTGCTATCCTTAAGTTGCAAACTTCAATCCAGAATTTACGAGGGGGTCGTCTCTTGGTGAGAAAAAAAGGCTTGGTTGCACGAATGGTATCACTTGTCCTTGTTGTGGGCATGATCGCAGGTTGTTCCAATGATTCAGGTTCCAATGCTCAGACCGGTTCGTCTGACAATTCGGGTGATACAGTCAAACTGAAAATGTGGGGAGGCGTACCGCCTGAAGCGGGGCCGCAGGCAGTCATCGATGTGTGGAACAAGGAGCATCCCGAAACACAGATTGAATATGTGCGTTATGTGAATGATGATGAAGGCAATCTTAAACTGGATACGGCCATCATGACAGGTCAGGATGTGGATTTATTTGTGAACTATACGATTTCCCATACGGCCAAGAGGGTGGCATCCGGTGCTGCGGCTGACCTGAGTTCCTTCACCGACTACAACATCGACGAGAAAATGGGTCCTGATGCGGAGGGCTGGAAAATTGACGGAAAGTATTATGGTGTCCCTACCACGAAGAGCACCTATTTCGTGGCACTGAACAAGGAAGCACTCGATGCGGCCAATCTGCCTGTTCCGAAGGACTGGACCTGGGATGAGATGAGAGAATATGCGAAAAAGCTAAAAAAGGATAGTGGATATGGGTTCATTCAAAACACAGAACCTTTCGTTGATTCAATGGATTCCGTCCTGTCGCAGGAAGGGTATACCAAGGCAGACGGAACGTCCAACCTGGATCATCCCATGGTAAGAAAGTGGTTGGAAACCCTGAATGCCATGATGGCTGAGGATAAAACGACACCGCCGCTCGGAGAGCAGCTGACGTCAAAAATGCCTGTGGAGCAGATGTTTCTGAGCGGGGAAGTACCTATGCTTAACATTGGGGCATGGCTTCTCCGCAGCTCTAACAATTTTACCGATTACCCGCGGGATTTCACCATCGCCTTCGCACCGGTACCACGTTTGTCTGAAGATAAGGAAGGCTATGTCATGCGAGGTGGACTGGGAGATTACATCTCCATTAATGCCAAATCGAAACATCAGGAAGCAGCCTGGGAATTTCTGAAGTGGTATGCGGATGGCGGCATGGCCCCAATGGCTGAGGGAGGACGATTCCCAGCTTCCAAGGATGCAGATCAGGATAAGGCGCTGGAGAGCATGCTTGGAGACAAGAAAGATACGTATGATCTGGAGTCACTCATGTATGTCATGTTTGATTATCAAACGCCAACCTATGTCCGGACTGTGCCTCAGGAAGTAATGGATTTGCGAGCGCAGGAGTACGAAAAGTATTTTCTGGGCGTACAGGATCTGGATACAACGATCTCCGCTATGGTTTCCAGACATAATGATTATCTCAAGACGGCCAAATAAAAAGAGCAACATAATTCGTGTACTCCAAAAGGTTGAAATATCGAGACTGCTCCAGATTTATGGTGGCAGTCTCTTTGTTTTGACAGCAGATGGATAGGCATTCGCAGAATAGAACAAATTGATGTTTTTGAATGATCGGACTGCCTGTGGCAAAGCATTTTTTGCATCATTCTGTTTTATGAACAAGGTGGATTTGTTACTTATGGGAACATTGCCGGGTTGGTAGACTTGGGTTATCCCTGGAAGAAACGAGGCGAAGAACAATGCATAACAACTGGATGAGAAGACAGCGCATGCTGGGATATATTTTTGTCGGTCCAAACATGCTGGGAGTTCTGCTTTTTTTCCTGATCCCGGCCATCTACTCTTTTGGTCTCATGTTTACGGATTACAAATTTATGAACCCAGATATGACGTTTATAGGCTTGGACAATATCAAGCGATTGATGAAAGACCCGCTGTTCTTTCTATCCTTGCGTAATACCCTGATATTTTTGCTCGCCGTACCTGTCTCGATTGTGCTTGGTTTTATTGTAGCCGTCATCCTGAATCAAAAGATTTATCTGAAAAAGCTGCTGCGCGGGTTATACTTTATGCCTTATATCACGAGCGGAGTAGCTGTGGCATTTGTCTGGATGCTGCTGTTTCAGCCGAATCAGGGACCAATCAACGGTTTCTTGCGCAGTATTGGTGTAGATAACCCACCGGGATGGCTCTCCACGACAACCTCCTCCATGTACGCCATCGATATCATCTGGATCTGGTTTATGCTTGGCTACAACATGATTATTTACCTTGCTGCCTTACAGGAAGTGTCATCTGAGCTGCTCGAAGCAGCCAAGATCGATGGAGCCAGACCGCTTCAGATTTTGCGCAGAATCATATGGCCTCTGGTAAGTCCAACCACATTTCTGCTGCTAATTACCGGACTGATCATGGCTATCAAAACGTTCGGAATCATTCAGGCCACAACACAGGGGGGACCTGGGAATAGTACAACCATCCTGTCTCTGTATGTATACCAGAATGCGTTCCGTTATTATGACATGGGATACGCCGCTACGGTCTCCTGGGCACTATTCGCCATTATTCTGCTGATTACTGTTCTTCAGTGGGTAGGGCAAAAACGCTGGGTCCATTACTAATCTAAAAAGGGGGGACAGGAAGTATGGAACTCAAAAAACGTCTATCCATTGTGCAGCCTGGCAGTTTGCTCATCACCATCATTATGCTGGCACTGGCTATTGTCATGATTATTCCTTTTCTTTGGATGATAAGCACATCTCTTAAGACGCCTATGGAAGTTTTCAAATATCCCATTGAGTGGATTCCATCCAATCTGACCTGGGAGCATCATCAAAAAGTATGGTCCGGTGCCAAAAGCTTCGGTACGTATTATTTGAATTCACTCAAGATATCCATCATTGGCATGGTAGGCGCAACATTTCTTTCCGCTTTTGCAGCATACGGATTCGCCCGGATTGATTTCAAGGGTCGGAATGCGCTGTTTCTGCTCTATCTGTCGATGATGATGATTCCGCCGCAAGTGCTCTTCGTTCCGAAGTTCATCATGTTTGAGTGGGCGGGAATCTATAATACACATCTGGCATTGATCCTGCCTGGTTTGTTCACCATTTTCGGAGTGTTCATGCTTCGTCAGTTCTTCCTGTCCATTCCGAATGAAATATCCGAGTCAGCCTTTATTGATGGAGCGGGACACTTCCGCATATTCTTTCGCCTGATCTTGCCACTTGCCAAGCCGGCACTGGCAACACTGGCCATTATTGATTTTTCCTGGCAGTGGAACGACTATGAGAATGCACTTGTGTTTCTGATCGACGAGAATCTGTATACGGTACCTCTGGGACTGCAAAATTTCATATTGGAAAATACGGTGGATTATAATGGCATGATGGCTGCTGCTTCAGCGGGGATTATCCCCATGATCATTGTATTTGCTATAGGGCAGCGTTACATCATTCAGGGCTTGACCAATTCTGCCGTGAAAGGGTGATGAACATGAGAACAGAACAGATTACCAGTGACATTACGATTGTCGGGGCCGGGCTCTCAGGCATCTGTGCTGCCATCGCAGCGGCGAGATTGGGAAGTACGGTGGCCCTAATTAATAACCGGCCTGTGCTTGGCGGTAATTCAAGCAGTGAAGTAAGGGTGTGGGTTTGCGGAGCAACAGCACACGGAACGAACCGGTATGCCCGGGAGACGGGCATCATGGGAGAGCTGTTCCTGGAGAACCAGTACCGCAATCCGGAAGGCAATCCCTATTTGTGGGATCTGGTTCTTTTGGAAGCCGTTCGAGCGGAAGAACGGATCAGCCTGTTTCTGAATACGGATGTACACGAGGTGGAAGCAGAAGGAACGGAGGAAGACCGCCATATTCGATCGGTGACGGGGTGGATGATGGGATCGGAACGGCGCATTCGCTTTGAAAGTCCGGTGTTTCTTGATTGTTCAGGAGACGGCTTAGTCGGATTTCTGGCTGGAGCCCGCTATCGTCTGGGACGTGAGGCGGCACATGAATATGAAGAAGAGTGGGCACCTGAGACTGCTGATCAGATAACACTGGGAAGTACGCTGCTATTTTACACACAAGATGCCGGTAGACCTGTTCGTTTCGTGCCTCCGTCCTTTGCCAAAAACATTGAGGAAACGCCCATTCCAATCAAACGTGTCATTCGCAGCGGTGATTCAGGCTGTCATTATTGGTGGATCGAATGGGGAGGGGAACTGGACACGGTTCATGAGAATGAACGGATCCGGGATGAACTCTGGTCGGTCATTTATGGCATCTGGGATTATATTAAAAATTCAGGGCAGTTTGGTGCAGAAACGATGACACTGGAGTGGGTGGGGTCCATTCCGGGGAAACGAGAATATAGACGTTTTATGGGAGATTATGTACTCAACCAAAATGATATTCTAGCTCAGGAGCCTTTTGCCGACCGGATTGCTTTTGGCGGGTGGTCCATTGATCTGCATCCACCGCAGGGCATGTACGCCGAAGCCAGCGGTTCCAAGCATATGCATGCCGATGGCATCTATCATATTCCTTATCGCTCACTTTATTCGGCGAATGTGTCGAACCTGCTCTTTGCGGGAAGAAATGTAAGTGCTTCACATGTGGCCTTCGGTACGACAAGAGTTATGGCAACCTGTGCGGTGATGGGTGAAGCTGCCGGGACTGCTGCTGCGCTCTGTGCAGCCAAGGGGGTATCCCCGCGATTGATCCATAACCAGCATCTGAAGGAATTGCAGCAAACGCTGCTGCGACAGGATGCATCGGTCATCGGATTGCGAAATGAAGACAGGCAGGACCTTGCCCCTAAGGCTGTAGTAACTGCTTCAACAGCGTGTATGACCATTGCAATTGATCAACCGGCAGAGTCCTATCGATTGGAGAGAGATATCGGAATTCTTTTTCCCGTTGATCCTTCGCTTCAGGGGATGGAGCTACTGGTATCGACAGAGGAAGATACAGAGCTCCAAGTAGAGCTCTGGGATACAGGTCGGGAAGAGAACTACGTTCCAGCAAAACAGATTGCCGAAAGGACCATTCGTGTAACTAAGGGTGAAGAGCAATGGATTCATGTCAGCATCCAATGGGAGCCTGCCCATTCGCAGAATGCATTTGTTGTTATCAGGCAGAATGATAGAATTAGACTCTATCAATCCAGTCAGCAAGTAACCGGTGTGTTGTCCTTTGAGAAGGGTGCTGCCCCGCACGCGGTCGCTTCCCTTGAGGATCACGATGAGTCTCAGCCCGTTGTTGCCTGGAGCATGAAGGCACTGAACCGCAAACCATTTTGTTTTAAAATTACAGGAAAGACAGATACTTATCTGCCGGAAAAAGTAATCGATGGCTATAAACGCCCTTATGGCGGTCCTCATTCTTGGATGTCTCTACCTCTGTATGAGAACGAAGACGGTGAAGCCTGGTTGGAGTTGGAGTGGGAGCATGAGGTGTCTATCCGTGAGATTCTTCTTACATGGAATGATGATGTGAATGAAGATCTCATTAATCTGCATCATCACCGGACTCCGTTCGAGATCATTCCGGAGCTCGTAAAAGCGTACCGGATCGAGGCAGAGGTGGAAGGCAAACGGGTTCTGGTTGAATCCGTGAAGGACAATCGCAGGCGTACAAACCGTATTGCGTTGAAGCACTTTGTGTCGACAAGGAATTTACGAATCATTATTGAGGAGACAAATGGGGCTTCCTGTGCCGAGCTGATTGAAGTCCGTGTATATTCCTAAAAAAGGCAGCGCCATCGGCGCTGCCCTTCCATTTTATATTTGTTTTGAATTGAATGGGTTTAAGCAGATTCGCTAACTGGTCGTTAGAGCTGGGGAGCAAGAATCACCTTCATGATTCAATCATTAGCAAAGTTCCTCATTATATTTAAAAGTCGTTTCCTGCGAGGATGTAAGTACCTTCCTGCACGCGGAAACGACTTTTTGGGTTGAGCAGTTTTTATGATATGTGTTCCTTAGGAATCTGCCTTCACAATGGTCGAATTCAGATTACCTGTCAGTCGCTGCGGTGGGAATACCATACGAACTGGCGCGATAATGATTGCAGCCAAGAGTGCTTTGATCAGATCTCCGATAATGTAAGGATAGAAACCTTGAATCATCGCTTCCGGAAGAGACATTTTATAGGCATAGGCCAGCCAAGGTACGCCCGAAACATAGATCAGCAGCGATCCGAACAGTTCAAACACGACAAATGCCAGTAGATAACCGCCGATTCCTTTCAGCTTGATTCGTGCAAGCAGCAATCCAATGAGCAGGGCGGCGAAAGGCCACATGATGACGTATCCGCCTGTAGGACCGAGGAGTACGGCGAGGCCGCCGGCCCCGTGCAGAAGCGGAAACCCCAGAGCAGTCAAAATAACGACCAGAGCAATACTTAAGAAACCGTATAACGGGCCCAGTAATCCTCCCGCCAGCATAACGGCAAGCGTCTGCAGCGTAATAGGGACGGGTGAGAAACCAATGGGAATACTTATGTAACCAAAAAGAACGAGTATAGCTGCCATGAGTGCACTGAATACAATACCGCGCAAAGATAACTTCATGATTGAACAATCCTTTCGATTTTGGTAATCTTATTGTTAACCAAAACAGGAAATGGTGGTTAACGATTTGGATCGTACCACAAAAGAAGCAAAAGGGAAAGGACCAAATTTCGATGCAGGACGTTATGCCTTTAATTACACTAGAACATGCACGAGTCCATTATGCGGCCGAATCCGGCCAAGTTCGCAAGGCAGTCGATGGGGTTTCCCTGAACGTATATCCCGGGGAATGGATTAGTATTGTGGGAGCCAATGGTAGCGGGAAAAGTACACTGGCCGCAGTGCTGATCGGCTTCACACAACTATCAGGCGGAACAAGACAGGCGGCTCCTGAGCTTGCCGTTCGTGGAGTGCTTCAGCAGCCTGATGCGCAGGTGCTTGGAGATACGATTGAGGAAGAATTTCATTTCAGTTTATCTCCGTTCGTTGATTCAGTAGAGGAACAATTACGGCGTAGAGAAGACGCTTTACATATGGTTGGCCTTCAATATTCCCCGGACACAGCTATATCTCGTCTGTCTGGCGGCCAAAAGCAGCTGCTCAATATTGCGGTAGCTCTGGCCTCCAAGCCGGATGTTCTTGTCCTCGATGAACCTACGGCTATGCTGGATCCGGGAGCGAGAGAGAGGATAGAATCCATTGTGGAATCTGTCGTCCGGCAAGGAACTGCAGTTATCTGGATTACGCATCACTTGGAAGAAGCAACTCTAAGCAATCGGATTATGGCTATGGAACAAGGCAAATGTGTATATGATGGGGTACCATCGTCATTTTTCTATGGAAGTACGGTCGAGACTCCCCCGGCAACCATGGCTGAGGCACGTACACCCTGTGAGCGACTGAGACTTGACCCACCCTTTACAGTAAAAACAGCTCTCCTTCTCAAACAGCAAGGTTTTCTGAATCAAACCGCCACACCACTCCGGCCAGAACAACTGGTGAAGGAGGCTGCCCGATGACTATTGGAATAGATCATCTAACTGTAGAAGCGCCTGAATCCGGAACGCGGGCACTTTTGCAGGACATTTCCGTCCAGTTTAACAGCGGTGAAATAACCTTGTTACTGGGCTGCACGGGATCCGGTAAAACCACTCTATTGCAGACCATAGCAGGTCTCAAACCGCCAAGTGCTGGTCACATTGCATTAAACGGTGAACCTTTCTGGCAAAATGGCAAGGTACCGCGGTCTATTTTGCTGCAGATGGGATTGGTGTTCCAGTTTCCCGAGCAACAGCTATTTGCCCGAAGCATTCAACGGGAATTCTCGTACTCGCTTCGCCCGTACCCACTATCGGATGAACAAAAGAAACGCCAGATGACCGAGTCGCTTATACAATGGGATCCGCCAACGGATCCAGATGAGATGAAGCAGCGCTTCAATCTGGATAGATCTCCTTTTGCGCTGAGCGGGGGTGAACGAAGAAGACTCGGCCTCGCGCTCGGGACGGCAACGAAGCCTGAGTGGCTGCTGCTAGATGAACCGAGCGCCGGGTTGGAAGCACAGAGCGTTTTGCTTCTGCTTGACGTGCTTAAACGGCACCGGGACGCAGGCAAGGGAGCCATTGTGGCCACGCACGACCTGGATACATTTTTGCCGATTGCGGATCGTGTTCTTTTGCTGCGAGAAGGGCAGTTGATTGCGGATCTTACACCGAGAGAACTTCATAGGCAACCCGAACTGCTCGTAGCGGCAGAGATCGGGTTGCCGCCTTCCATGCGACTTGCCCAGCAGTTCAGAGCAGCTGGCATTGAATTGCCCACGGCATTAACGCCAGAGGAGATGGCTGCAAGTATTGCTCAGTCCTCATCTGCTGCGTCGGATAAGCTATACCGGCAGCTGAAGCAGACAAGTGTGCCAGAGACAAGTGAACCGAGCCAGCAAGAGTTGGCAAAAATGGAGCGCTCCATTGAAGCTCAAGTGGCAGTTCCACCCAATGACCTCTACCGTAATATGGACCCGCGTCTCAAATGGCTGCTGTATATTCTGCTCGTAACCGCAGCAATGCTGCAGCACCGCTGGATCGGGTTATCCCTCACACTGGTACCGGTCGTATTGGCGTTAAGTATATTGCCCCGTCAGACTCTGGCAGGCTGCGTGAAGTTAATGAAGCCCTTATTGCTGTTCTTTATTATATCTACAGCGTTATCTGGGACCACGCTTGAACCAGAGGGAGGGAGTCTACGCTTCGGTTTTTCCTTGCACCAGGCAGAGGCAACACTCCTGAATGTGTATCGTTTGTTTATCGTTACTTTGGCGAGTCTATGGTTTTCGCTAACCACGCCATATGGCCGAATGGTGGAAGGGTTAAACTGGGTGCTGGGCATAGGCAAAAAAATCAGGCTGCCGGTTGCTTCGTTTGCACTTGCCGTTTCATTGATCTTCCGGTTTATTCCGATGATCTGGAGCGAGTGGCAGCGATTCTCCCTTATCGTCCGGTCACGCGGTAAAGCTGCCCTGAAACCCAATACGGTTCGGGTTCGGGACATCGGACCGATGGTTATCCCCTTATTAATGTCGTTATTGCAGCGAGCGGAAGATATGACAATTGCCATGGAGATGCGGAAAGTGCGGGAAAATCCCATGGTTGGTGTACGTTCTACCCTGTTGGTATGGTCCAAAAGGGATACAATCATCTGTTGTATTGGACTTATTGTATTTGTTTTGTTTATATCGATACGTAAGTGATGACGAGAGAGCACAGCGCAGATTCATTCTATGAATCAAGGCATGAAACGCAGTGTTTTCCAGGGATGATGCATAAATGGTACGGTTTTCGCTCAAAATAGACGTGCTTTGGATACCTCAAGGCGGATATGGAGGGACGAACGATGAAGGACAAATTTTTGCACGAAGAACGGCGCGAATATACCGATCTGTCTACGGTGGAGTCGCAGCGGAATGATCTCGCACTGGAGGAGTTTCCGGAAGGCCCTTACGGCTCAACGTTACTGTCAGAATCACTTGGAAAGAGTTCGCCGTGGCGAGTGGATCAGCGATCCGCACATCGGTTTGATTATGAGAACCACGAGCTCCATGAAGGGGAAGTACGGGATTATCCAGGTCAGGATGTCTTCGACGAATCGGTTCCTGATCGCGTGACGAAGCCCCAATATTCGGAATAATCGAAGCGGTTCATCGTATACAAAAAATAAATCACAGTCTCCTGGCAGAATGTTTTGCTTGGGGGCTGTTTGGCGTTCACTTTAGTAAAAAAGAATCTACCGTTAATTCCACAATTTGGTTATTATAGGTTTAGTTCAAAAAAAGACGATGCGAACAAACCAATGGAAAATGGGGGATGAAAAATGAGAGAGATTGACTATAGCCATTAACTTTTGGCAGGATGAGCAGATCAGGCTGCGTGCTCTGCGCGAGGAAGATTGGGAAGCTCATTATTATAATCGGTTTGATACACCTGCCCGTCGTCTGCTCGAATGTGCAGTTGAACTGCCGCCGACGTCAGCCGAGGCCAAACATTTTACAGAAAGCTTCTCCAATTTCTCCAGTACACATGGACGCATCATGTTCTCAATTGAGGATTGGCATGGAGAGTACCTTGGCGGCGCTAACATAAACAGTATAGATGAGCGGAACGGCACGTTCAGCATTGGAATTCAGGTGGATCGTGATCATCGGGGCAAAGGGGTTGGGACGCGAGCCGTTCGCATTCTGCTGAAGTATGCCTTTTTCGAGAGAAGACTGAATAAATTCAATGATAGTGTCCTTGAAGGGAACGAGCCTTCAGCAGCCATGATGAGAAAGCTGGGTTGCGTTCAGGAAGGCGTAAGGCGCAAGGTTATATATACGAACGGCAGGTACCATGACATGATCCTTTTTGGATTAACCAAGGACGAGTTCATGGAGAAGGAGGGAATGGTATGAGCCCGATATTAAATCAGATCGGTACCGTGTTTATTCCAGTCCGTGACATTGAGCGCGCGAGAGATTGGTATTGTGACATCTTGGGTTTGCCAGCGGATGGCGAGATATTGTTTGAACACTTATATATCATTCCGATGAACGGAACACGGATTGTGCTGGACAGCAAAATTTATGCCGAAGCGCATACGTTCAAAACGCCTGCATTCCATTTTGATACGGAAGATATTGAGGAAGCCTTTGCGTTTATGCAATCCAAAGATGTTAATATAACGACACCCATTGAGCATGATCATTGGTTTAATTTTCAGGATCCGGATGGAAACATGTTAATGGTGTGCAAGTGTTAGCGCGTGGATTGAATAGAAGGCAAGGTGTAAAAGGGGGAGCATGAAGAAAATAATCTGGATAAGCATCAGTCTGCTTGTGCTGCTCATTGCAGGTCTCAACCTATTCTGGAATCGGATCTTTGGATATCCAACATTGGACCAGGCTGTCCAATCCAATTGGAAGACACCGGTGAAGATTGTGAATGTTGATCAGGAGAATGAGTTGGTTCTTTACCTGGACGAAACGCAGTATGTATTCGCAGCCTATGAACAGAACCGGGAGAGATTTCATGTGGATGAGGACACTGAGTCGGGTTGGACGGCCAGTTCAGATCGGGGTCCTGCCTTCCTCGTTGTCGCGGAGCCCAAAAACAATAGCGGAAATTTCATATGGGGTGCCTTATATTCCGACATCTCCATTGCCAAGTTCCAAATTGAATATATCAATGGAGAGACCCTGGATGTAAAAGCAATAAATAATACGTTTATCGTGAAAATGCCATTAGCCTTTCAAAACGAATCGGAGCTTAGTCTCATGGAGACGTTCAACAATATCCATGCCATCGATGCCAATCATAAGGTGATACAGTCATGGAAACCGGAGCGTTAGTTTGGCTTAGGGATGGTGGTGAGATAGATGACACTTAGCAAGAAACGATCAAGAAGGATACTCATCAATGAAGAGACTTTCCGGTGGGTAATTTCACCTGATAGTGGCTATATGGTTTTCGTTGCAGAGCATGAATTTATTCAGGGCCGAAGACTTGAAGTATACGTCGAAAATACGACAATGAAGATTATACAACCTAGGCAAGTAAGGCGTGTCATTGTCCAAGCAATCGAAGCTGGTTGGGAATATAAGTTGGCCGGAAAGCCGACCGTGTTTGACTTGAAAAATGATCAGATACTTGTAAGATAATTCAAAGAAATAACCCTTTCACAGTCCTAAGGAGCTGGAAAGGGTTATTAGTCATGCTAATGATCAAAAGTTGCCTCAGACAAAGGCAGCAAAAAGGTAAACGTGGTTCCGCTGCCTAACTTGCTGTTCACCGCAATACTTCCGCCATGCGCTTCCACAATGGAACGTGTAATGGCTAGACCAAGGCCGGCGCCGCCTTCCTTTCTGGAACGGGAAGAGCTGGTCCGGTAGAAGCGTTCAAAAATATGGGGAAGATGTTCCGGTTCAATCCCGGTGCCGTTGTCTTTTATGGTCAGTTCGGCCTTGTTATGAACAGCATAAAGAGCCACAGTAATGGAACCGGATTCCGGGTGGGTATGCTGCACTGCATTGTGGAACAAATTGAGAACCACCTGCTTCAGCTTGTGCGGCTCAGCCATTATGGTTATACCGGCAGTCAGGTCGAAGTGTACATGGCGTTCCCGCGCCATCATGTTCAGCTGGGGCTGCATCTCCATCAGCAAATGATCCAGCTGAACAATCTCCTGTTCTTGCTTCGGAGCTTGATCTAGCTTGGTTAGCATAAGCAAATCTTCAACCAGTTTGTTAATTCGAACAGACTCCCCATACATGCTGTCGAGTGCCCTATACAGTTGTTCATGATTGGACGCTGCCCCTCGCTGGAGAACTTCAATGAATCCGTGGATGGACGTCAATGGAGTTCGCAGTTCATGGGAAGCATCGGACAGGAAACGCTGCATCTGTTCCTTGGATTCACGTTCCGCTTCAAATGATTGCTCAAGCCTTTCGAGCATGCCGTTGAACGACTGCGCGAGCTGATCCACTTCCTGTTGGCCCTGCGTGGCGGGAAGACGTTCTGCCAAGCTGCCTGCATCGATCCGCTGGACGGTATCCACCATACTGGATAACGGAATCAGTGTACGGCGGAGCGTTTTGGTATAGAGAATGAGACCTGCGACCATCGCCAGAATGGATAACATGACGAAGATCAGCAGCTGTTTAACAATGAGGTCTCTTATTGGTTTCGTGGGGGTACCCATCTGAACCATGGAGAAATCCCGATTACGAGGCCCAGGCGAGGCAAAAACGATCAATTGCTCACTGCCTGTACGATCCGTCACGATCTGGTAAGGGGCATGTCGTTTGTCCAATAATTGGTCCGTGATTGTTTTGTATTCGGCGGTAGTGAGCTGGGGTGCTGCCAGACCGTCTTCTTTACCGAATATATCCTCGAATGTACCATTTTGATCGAATAGGGCAAGTGAACGATCGGGAATGTAAAGCATCCTGTTACCCGACACGCGTGCATCTGAGCCTGCCTGTCCGGCAAATGGGTTGTTGAATGACTCGTTCCGCGAAGATAAGCCGAGCCAGACAGGAGGCATGGACATGATCTGCTCTTCCATCGTTTTCGCCTGATTGCGATACAGAAAGCTCTCCATAATCCAGAACTGAAGCATGCCAATTAACAAGAATAAGGCTGCAAGAATAAACAAAGAGCGGGCGAGCAGCTGAGAACGGAGCGAACGGGGCAAGATCAATCGCTGCAGTCGTCCCAGAAGAGATTTGGTGGTTGGCTTCCTCGAATGACTCATCAGAGATCCACTCGGTATCCAACACCTCGAAGAGTGCGAATAAGTTTGTGCTCTTTATCCCCAAGTTTGTCACGCAGTGATCGTATATAGACCTCGACAATATTTTCTTCTCCGCCAAAATCATACCCCCATACACGACTAAGAATTGTCGCCTTGCTTAGCACGATACCGTGGTTCAGCACAATAAACTTCAATAGTTCATATTCGGTAGGGGACAACTCAAGAATCTGATCATGATAGGTGATCTCCTTGCGCTGATCGTCGATTCGGAAGGGACCATGTGTTACGGCCCCAATAAGCAATGGAAACTGATTACGCAGCCTTGCCTGGATCCGGGCGAGCAGCTCATCGAAGGCAAAGGGCTTGATCATATAATCGTCAGCACCAAGCCACAGACCTTTAACTCGATTCTCAACTTCGTCCTTGGCTGTAAGCATGATGACTCCAACCTGGGCTCCAGTCTTGCGCAGACGTTCAACCACCTCGAATCCATCCATTTCCGGCATCATGACGTCCAAAATGGCCATATGCGGATGGAACTCAAGTGCGAGTTCAAGTGCTGCAGCACCATCCGGAGCCGTGCGTACATCAAAACCCTCATTACTCAATCCAAGCTCCAAAAATTGCAAAATATGTGGTTCATCATCCGCCAAAAGGATTTTAATCCCGGTACTTAACTTCATAAGCGGGCATGCCTCCCTGTTAAATCCATCTAATGAATGCCTCAAAAAGTTGAGGGCTTTATGTTGTATTATCGCTTGCCAAGCTGAAAATTAGCTGAAAGGTTTGGAACTTATCCTCAGTTAACATTCAGCGGGGACTCATCCCAATTTTATTTTGGCATGTCACAATACAATCATGAAGAACGAGAAGGAGTGATTGACATTGAAACATGCCAAACGAAGGATTGATCTGGTCCTTCTGCCGATTGTCATATTGGCGGCAATTCTGAACGGATACGGGATTTGGAACGATTCATATGCAAATTCCTACTATACGACCGCCGTAGGGAGCATGCTGAGAAATTTCCACAATTTCTTCTATGCATCCCTTGATTCGGCTGGCTCCGTAACGGTAGATAAACCACCCGTCGTGTTTTGGATTCAGACGGCTTTTGCCTATGTTTTCGGATTGCATGGTTGGAGTGTTATTTTGCCGCAAGTGTTAGCGGGAATTGGTTCGGTACTGATTATTTATTTTATGGTTAAACCAACCTTTGGACTTGCTGCGGCACGTATTGCTGCTCTGGCTATGGCTACGGTTCCCGTTGTGGCGGCAGTAAGTCGTACCAACAATATCGACAGCATGCTGGTATTTACGCTATTGCTCGGTTCCTGGTTTTTGTTCAAAGGTACCAAGCAGGGCAGTCCGTGGCGGATCCTCGCAGCATTTGGCCTTATTGGACTGGCATTTAACATGAAAATGCTTCAGGCCTACATGATTCTTCCGGCATTTTATATCTTCTACCTGCTTGCATTCCAGGCGAAATGGAGAAAGAAGATCCTTCTGCTTATTGGCAGTACCGCAGTACTGGCAGTTGTTTCCCTATCCTGGGCAGTGACGGTCGATTCTATTCCGGAAAGTCAGCGGCCTTACATAGGAAGCAGCGAAACCAATTCGGTGCTGGAGCTTGCTTTTGGCTATAACGGTCTGTCCCGTCTTACTGGTCAGCAGAACAGAACCGCTGGTGCAGGCATGCCTAACATGGCAGATGATCGAAACCGTGATGATGCTTCCGCACCAGCCTCGGATTCTGATTCATCAGACAACTCCGTTGCTGCAGGCAACCCTTCAAGCGACGGTTCAAAGCGTGAGATGGGGCAAATGAACGGAATGAATTTCCCGCAAGGCGGACAGTTGCCGAACGGCGCTGAAATGCCAAACGGAAGCAATTTCGGTGGCGGCAATGGTGGCGGAATGGGTGGCATGTTCGGCACAGGGGAGAAAGGTGTGCTTCGATTGTTCCAGACTGAACTGTCCGGCCAGGCCAGCTGGCTTCTGCCAACGGCACTGCTGGGATGCATTGCTCTCTTTGCGGGGTTCAGACGGAGAAATATTACGATGAAACATAAGGAAGCTGCGTTTTGGCTGATCTGGTTGCTTCCGGTTGCGGCGTTCTTCAGTGTGGCTGGTTTCTTCCACCAATATTACCTGATCATGCTGGCCCCGCCAGTTGCAGCTTTGACTGGTGCCGGATTTGTAGCCATGTGGCAGGCCTATCGAGAACGTAACGGGTGGCAAGCCTGGCTGCTTCCTCTTGCCGTTCTGCTTACGACGATCTTCGGCTGGTATATCATGCAGGTTTATGATGACACCATCGGTGCAGGGTGGTCGATCAGCGAACTCATTGCAGGCATTGTGATTACGCTGATTCTAATTGTAATGCTCAATCGTTCACATCAATGGAAGCAAGGCATCATTGTGGCAGGGTTTATGGTTATGCTTATTGGTCCAGTCTATTGGGCATTCACGCCAATTACCTACGGCGGTAACAGCATGATTCCTGCCGCGGGTCCTACAGGTTCGAATGGAATGTTCGGCGGCATGGGCATGGCTATGGGAGGCAGACAAGGTGATCGAGATAGCGAGATGACTCTACCTAATGCTGCAAGTGATACAAATCCATCCTTCCCTGGTGCTTCTGGCAGCGGTGCTGCTGGTGATCCATTGAGTACAGGAACACCTCCGGCATCTGGTGGAAACATGTTTGGCGGTGGTGGCATGGGAGCAGCTGGCGGACGAGGCGGAGCCGGAAACAGGAACGAAGAAGTAGATACAACAACACTGAATTATCTCAGAGAAAATAACACAGGAGAGACCTATCTTTTTGCAACGACAGACTATAATCAGGCAGCTCCATACATCATTGATGAGAACGAGGCTGTCATTACACTCGGAGGCTTCTCCGGTTCTGATCCGGTCTATACCACGGAGGAACTGGCAGAGCTCGTGAAGAGCGGACAAGTGAAATACTTCATGGTTGGCGGCATGGGCGGCCGAGGAGGTAATTCGGATATTAGCAGCTGGATCATGGAACATGGTACCGAAATTCCGGCATCAGAGTGGATGTCAGGTACGGATAGCGGGGCTGGCTTCGGCGGACAGAGCACCCTATACGAAGTGAAGTTATAGAGATGGTCAAGTGGAACGAACTGAAATTGAAAAGGAGGGAACGAATATGGCCCAAAAGTGCCGTTACAGCATCATTATTCCGATGTACAACGAAGAGGCAGTCATTGAAGAAACCTATCGACGTGTGAAAAAGGTGATGGGCAGTACGGGAGAAACGTATGAACTGTTGTTTGTCAACGATGGCAGTGTCGACCGAAGTGCGCAGATGATCCGTGACTATGCACGTTGGGATGAAAGTGTAAAATTAATTGATTTTGCACGCAACTTCGGTCACCAGATCGCGATTACTGCAGGGATGGATTATGCGGCAGGTGATGCAGTTGTCATTATTGATGCGGACCTTCAGGACCCTCCCGAACTGATTCTGGACATGATTGCCAAATGGAAAGAGGGCTATGAGGTAGTGTATGCCCGCCGGACCAGACGAAGTGGGGAGACCCGCTTTAAGAAATGGTCTGCAAGCATGTTTTACCGCGTACTCCGGGCATCAACCGATACGGATATTCCAGTGGATGCAGGAGATTTCCGATTAATCGATCGCAAAGTGTGCGATGAGATGAAACGTCTTCCGGAAAAAAATCGATTTGTCCGTGGTTTGGTCAGCTGGGTTGGATTCAGACAAACAGCGATCGAATACGAACGAGATGAGCGTCTAGCAGGGGAGACCAAGTATCCGCTAAAACGCATGTTGAAACTGAGCCTGGATGGTATTACTTCCTTCTCGTATAAACCGCTCAAGCTTGCGGGTTACTTGGGAGCTATTCTGTCCGTTGGCGGATTCATCTACATGCTCAGCGTGATCATTTCTGCGATTTTCACCGATTCAACGATCAAAGGCTGGCCTTCCATCGTCAGCATCATGCTGATATTTAATGGATTTATTCTCATTATGCTGGGCATTCTTGGGGAGTACATTGGCCGGATCTATGATGAAACCAAGGCAAGACCCTTATACATTGTGCGTGACGTGTATCAATTGGAGAGTCAGTCCGGACAAGTGCGGATGACAGGCAGAGTTGCTCACCATGATTAATCGGTTGGTCACACTGATCAAATTCGGAATCGTAGGTGTGGTGAATACGGCGGTGGATGCATTGGTGTTTACCATGCTCGCCGCCTTGGGCGCACCCGCTCTGATTGCCCAGGTCATTTCCTATAGCTGCGGCGTATTGAATAGTTATTGGTGGAACGGACGATGGACGTTCAGGGATGCACGAAGACAAGGTCCAAATAATGAATTGCTGCGTTTTGTGACTACTAATCTGATTATCCTCGTCTTAATATCTCTGATCTTGTTTCTCTCGAACCACATACTTGGCTGGAACCTGGTCATAAGCAAAGTAGCAGCAACCCTCTTGGGCATGATCCTGAACTATATTGCCAGTCGATATTGGGTTTTCCGTGCTGTGTCCGCGACAGCGCCCTGTCCGAATACAGATGCGAACGAAAGGAGTGTTTCATGATATGAGAATTAAAAAGGCAGTCATTCCGGCAGCGGGACTCGGAACACGTTTCCTGCCGGCAACCAAGGCTCAGCCGAAAGAAATGCTGCCCATTGTGGATAAACCCGCCATTCAATATATTGTTGAAGAAGCGGTTCAATCGGGTATTGAAAATATTATTATTGTAACCGGACGTAATAAAAAATCGATCGAGGATCATTTTGACAAATCGGTGGAACTGGAACACTCCCTCTATGCCAAAGGCAAACAGGATTTGCTCGAGCAAGTGCAGGCGATAAGTGATATGGCAAGCATTCATTTTATCCGTCAAAAAGAACCACTGGGACTAGGACATGCCATCGGATGTGCGCGTCAGTTTGTGGGAGAGGATCCGTTCGCTGTGCTGCTTGGGGATGATATTATGGTATCCGATCCGCCGGCACTTGCACAGATGATTCATTTGTATGAAAAGACCGGCAGTCAGGTCGTTGGTGTACGTCAAGTGCAGCCTGCAGATGTAAGCAAATATGGAATTATCGATTCAGCGGGTGCGGAAGATCGGGTTCACCGAATTATGAATCTGGTGGAGAAGCCCTCAATAGAGGAGGCACCATCAAGGACTGCGGTAATGGGACGTTATATTCTGAAACCATCGATATTTCCCATTTTGGATCGGATCGAGAGAGGCGCAGGAGGAGAATATCAATTAACCGATGCATTAAAAGAAGTGAGTCAGCTGGAAGAGCTGCTCGCTCTTGAGCTTGAGGGCCGCCGCTACGATATTGGCAATCAGTTCGGTTACATCCAGGCTATTTTGGAGATCGGGCTCATGCGTAAGGAGCTGCAGCCGGTATTGTCCCCATACCTCAAACAGCTTGCGACGCAGTGGGGCTGAATTGCAGAATGTATAGGCACTTCAACTAATCCGGTAAAATCTGGTGATGTACGTATATTGCAGGCTTATTCTATTGGTAACGAATGCTTTTGTCACTAAAACGTAGTAAATAAATATCCATTTGCAGCAAATTATAAAAAATATGTTTACTTCGCAATGGTAACTTTGATATTATAATCGCAATATCAAATGCGACGAAGAGACGAGTAAATAAAAGTATTCTTTCTCAGAGAGCCCCGGCAGCTGAAAAGGGGTAAAGAATTTTTATTGAATAAAGACTCAGAGCAGCACATCGGAACTTGGCAATAAGGGATGGTGTGACAGGAGCTCCTGTTACAGAGCTGGAGTATAGGCTGTTACAACGAATTAACGGTTGTATCCTTAACTCTTAGAGGCTGATATGGCGACATATGGGCGAATCTGGGTGGTACCACGAGTGTTCAATCTCGTCCCTGAGACATCTGTCTTGGGGGTGGGATTTTTTTGGTTTTTCCGGGGTGCTCGCAACACGCTTTGGAATCACCTGAATAGTGTTTACTAAGGGAAGAATCATGAAGTCCCATCAACCGATGCAGGAATGAAAATAGCTAATATCGAACTCACACCGAAAGGAAATGATGATTATATGACAGCAAAATTGAAAGTCGGTATTGTCGGAGGAACAGGAATGGTAGGCCAGCGTTTTGTAGACCTGCTGGATGGCCATCCATGGTTTGAAGTAACAGCCATTTCAGCAAGTGCCAACTCGGCAGGCAAAACATACGAAGAATCCGTTCAGGGCAGATGGAAACTCGCAGTTCCTATCCCGGAAGCCGTGAAACAAATCGTTGTACAGGATGCCTCCCAGGTTGAAGCATTTGCCAGCCAGGTTGATTTTATCTTCTGTGCAGTAGATATGAAAAAGAATGAGATCCAAGCGCTTGAAGAAGCTTATGCCAAAACAGGCACTCCGGTTGTCTCCAACAACTCGGCTCATCGCTGGACTGCCGATGTACCGATGGTTATTCCAGAGATCAACCCAGGACACCTGGAAGTGATTGAAGCACAGCGTAAACGTCTGGGGACCAAAACTGGTTTCATCGCAGTTAAACCAAACTGCTCCATTCAGAGCTATGTACCTGCACTGCATGCGCTTCGTGAGTTCAACCCGACTCAAGTGGTTGCTTCCACGTATCAAGCCATTTCGGGAGCAGGCAAAAACTTCACGGATTGGCCTGAAATGCTGGATAATGTCATTCCATACATTGGTGGCGAAGAAGAGAAGAGTGAACAAGAGCCGCTTCGCATCTGGGGAAGCGTGCAAAACAACGAGATTGTGAAAGCTTCGTCTCCACTCATCACGACGCAATGTATCCGTGTTCCGGTAACGGATGGGCATCTGGCTACGGTATTTGTCAACTTTGAGAAAAAACCTTCCAAAGATGAAATTCTGGAGCGTTGGTTGCAATTCAAAGGGCGTCCGCAAGAGCTGGAATTGCCAAGTGCACCGAAACAGTTTATTACGTATTTCGAGGAAGAAAACAGACCGCAAACGAAACTTGATCGTGACATTGAACGCGGAATGGGCGTATCCACAGGAAGACTGCGTGAGGACTCCCTGTATGATTACAAATTCGTTGGTCTGTCTCATAACACATTGCGCGGTGCTGCAGGCGGCGCTGTCCTGATTGCTGAGCTGCTCAAAGCTGAGGGATATATTCAACCAAAATAAAAATGATCATTTGAAATACCAAAAAACGCCAACTGTTGTTGGCGTTTTTTGGGTTTACGTTCTTAGGCTGCCGACGTTTTGTCTGCATTTTGCAGCAGTTGTGAGCGACGTCCTAGCAGATAACCTGTCAGGGAAGCCAGCATTTGCTGAAATACCATTCCGAGAACAACCGGCACAGCAACGGGAGGTGGGAAATAGGATACGGCAAGCACCGCTCCTGCGCTGATATTGCGCATGCCTCCATTAAATACAAGCGCCACCTGGTCAGCCTCATTCCAGCCCAGCAATCTTGCAATGAAATAACTGAGTGCATAGCCTAAGGAAGCGAGGAAAATGATGATCGCCGCAAGACCTGCCAGTCTCCAGTTGAAATCGGCCAGATATGGAGCAACAACTGATCCGTTGATAGCAACTACCACCGCCATAAACAACTTGGAAAATGGATTCAGTCTTGGGCCCCATACTGGTACAATGGCTCCTTTGGTCCATTCATTCAGCAGCATACCCACCAATGATGGCACAACGATCATCCAAAACAGACTGCTCATGATAGCTCCCATATCGAGCGTAACGCTGGTGCCGATCAGGAGTGAAAGAACACCCGGAACGACAAAAGGGGCCAGCATGGTATCGATCAGGATGATGGATAGCGTCAGTGCAATATTGCCCCGGTAAATGCTAACCCAGATGAAGCTGCTTACACCTGTCGGAATTACGGCTGCCAGAACAAGTCCGGTTATCGTATAGGCGTCCATCGGAAAAACCAAATGGCCCATACCTAGTGCGATCAGAGGCATCGCCAAATGTAATATGAACAGACAAACAAACAGGGGAAAAGGCTTTTTCAAAACATTCAGAAAATCCCTGAACCCTAGACTGATGCTTCCCGCAAACGTCATAAATGCAAAAAGCCAGGGTGATAAAAAAGTGTACGAAGAAAGAAAACTTCCGCAAAGTACGCCAATGATAATGCTGGTTGGAGTAATCAGTGGCATGATGCGGTTCAAGCGCTGATTCAAAGCCTGAAGCATATTCATGACATCCCTTTACCGTGTGATTCTTCCATTATACATGTTCAATCCTATGAGTGCAGACCGATTTGCATTCGGGTATCCGGAACAGCTATCATTCAATTAAGTAAATAACTTCTGATACAAGGAAGGGAAGATGCTCATGATTTTACGTAAACGAAGGCAAACACTGATCATGACAGGCTTTATTGCTGCAAGTATTTTTGTCATCTCGGCTTGTTCTGTTGTGGAGCAGGCAAACGAAAGTTTAAACTACGTTAGCGGAGCAACGGACTATATCGAGCAAGTATCCAGTGCTGGCGCGGAGCTCCAGCAGCTCGCTTCGGATGCCGTCAACAATCCCCAGATCACCGAGCAGATTCAAACGAAAATTGATCAGATTCAAGCGGAAGCAAGTGAATTCTCCCAGCTTACGGCTCCGGCCATCGGTGAGAGCATCCATGAAAATTTGGTCAATTATAACAATCAGTTAACCGAAGTTGTGGATCAATTCGAGACCACCATAGCAGAGCAAGGCTTTACTGCAGAAAACTGGGAAAAGACAGGAATCCCGGATCTGATCAATAATATCAACAGTCTAAAAGATCCGTTGAGCGGATTAGGGAATGAATGAACCAAATTTCGAATATGAAGTAAAAAAGGTGCCAAACGTTATAATTCGTTTGGCACCTTTTCTTATATTTCTACATGTTGGAGTATGCGATTTCACTTGCTCTCAGGGCTTACTGCTTATCGAGGCAGCAGAGACGTGGTACAATGAGCAGGAATGTTTTTTTATCATTTTGTGGTGTCATACACAATGCGTACACCGAGAGAGCCGTAGCTTTCTTCCTTATAATTGCACTGGCTGCAGGTCTTGGTGGCGCAGAGCGAATCACTGCATACAAGCAATTTTTCGTTGCAGTGAGGGCATTTATTTTCAAAAAGAGTCTTGAACAGATTAAGCATGCTTAATCACTCATTTCTGATTAATTTACTTGGTTTTTATTATAGCCGATAAATTTCGCCGCGTATACAGTTTTTTGACAAGGTTTTTCAAGCGCAAGAAAGGAAGAATTACCGATGGATGTTCTGCTTTTTATCATCATGTTTATACTGGGTCTGGTCGGTTCCTTCTTTTCCGGTTTACTGGGTATTGGTGGAGCTATTATTAACTACCCCCTGCTGCTGTATGTTCCCTCTCATGTGGGAATTGAGCCTTTTACTGCACATGAGGTTTCCTCCATTAGCATGTTCCAGGTATTCTTTTCCTCATTGGCAGGTGTAGTCGCATTTCAGAGAAAGAAGAGAAGGGTCCGAGATGGGCATGCTTTGGTGAATAGGACGCTCGTGGCATACATGGGCATCAGTATTCTCATCGGCAGCTTGATCGGAGGCATCATATCCGGCCATCTGGATGGAGATGTCATTAATCTGATTTACGGCATATTGGCGGTTATCGCAATAATCCTCATGTTGATTCCGGGAAGAGGTACGGAAGATTCTGCTGATGTTGTGGAATTTAACCGATGGATTGCGGCAGGTTCGGCTCTGGCCGTGGGCGTTGTCTCGGGAATTGTTGGCGCTGGCGGTGCGTTTATTCTGATTCCCATCATGCTCACGGTGCTTCGTATTCCTACGAGAACGACGATTGCCTCGTCCCTGGCCATCGTGTTCATATCCGCGATTGGTGGAGTCATCGGGAAAGTCAGTGGTGGAAGCATTCCGATTGAGCCAGTCATCTACACCGTTATAGGGAGTCTGATAGGGGCATCACTCGGCTCGAGGGTCAGTTCAATGATCAATGTAAGTGTGCTTCGCTATGGTTTAATTGTTCTTATTGCTGTTACTGCCGTTAAAGTGTGGGCATCTATACTATAAAAACAAGAATCAGTGGAGTGACCGTGACGATTACGTAACCAAACGGTTCAAGCGCCGTATAAAGGTTATGAACATGAGCTGGCGAATTTGATACAGCATGAATTCACAACAGTTTTCGTCCATGGAGCACCCTCAATCTCCTCTCATGGATACATGTTTAACATTAATAGAAGTTGAGGTATCCATCCTATGAATAACGCACTTATAGATCATGCTGAAGCAGGATATCAGTTAGCCGAGCATAAGGCAGCCCAGTACTTTGCTTCCCTTCAAAGCCAGTTAATAAATAACACATATACAACGGTTCTAATGCAGGATTTTCATTTATGGCAAAAGAAACATATTCATCGATTCTCATGGTTACCCTGGATATCACGAAGCACAAGAAAACCCGATTCCCGGGATGTATATAGATATATCCACTGGTTGAACGTGACCGGCAAACTCGATGAGTATATGGATCGCAGCATCTCCTATATTTATATGAGAGATCTGGGCAAGGCGCTGGATGCTCCTGAGACGCAGGCTCGTATTCAGCGGGTTGCGCAGGATACGAAGAAATATTTCATGCGTAAGGGTGGAGCGAAAGGCCAGGGCCAGCCTGATTTTATTAGCCTGGCGGCATTGTATCGCTGGGCTCAGAAGGAAAACGTGGAGACTGCCGTAATCTGGCTGATTCAGAAACTCGAAAACGTCGCTTCAAATATTCCGAAGGAGCTCGATGCAGAGCAGGCACAACGCAAGCTGATTAAGATCATTCTTGGCGTTGTTCTGCATGTGAATGATGAATTGGATGAGACGACGCCAATTCCGGAGCGTTGTAAAAGATTTGATGCAGCCATCAGATTGGGGTATTCTTACGGGTTAACCTATCCTTTTATAGACGATCTGTTGGATTCACAGGCCCTGACTTCCCAGGAGAAAGAACAGTATTCCCTCCTGATTCGAAAGGCGCTGCTTACAGGAATTGTACCTGACATTGGCGAGTGGCACGGAGACAATGAGGAAGTCATTCGCTATGTTCACTCAGAGCTGCGTGAGGCATTTGAATACATCAAGAATTACCAGCGACCTGAGATGCAGCGAACCTTTTTCGAGCAATCCTATGTGTTTTTTCAGTCCCAAGAGCTGGACCGGGCGAAGAAACTTACCAATGCGAACTATACCAATGAAGAGCTCTATATCCCGATTATTATCAAGTCATCTTCATCCAGGCTGATTGTTCGTTCCGTCCTGAGCGCTTCGGAGGATGAAGGCTTTGATCTCCGCACGTTCTATTATGGAATTTACAATCAACTGGCAGATGATTTTGCAGATATGTTTGATGATTTGGAAGAGGGGGCAGTGACCCCGTACACGTATTATCTGAAATACCGGGATTTGCGTCCTGACTTAATTAATCCATATGAGCTCTATTGGACAGTGATCTCTCATTTGATCCATCGCGTGTATGACTCGGATGCCAAGACACGTGAGGTTATATTGGATCGTGCGATCAATGGCCTCAAGCGCAGCAGGGAACGACTGGGACCAGCGAAATATAATGAAATTATGGACATCTTTGCTTCGAGTCAGCCTGAATTTAACGATCTCATTCAACGAATGGTTCGAAAAGCGGATGATGTGGACTTTCTCGATAAATTGCTCAGGGATCAGGTTATTGTCCATCTGAAGAATGACAAAAAGGAAAAAGAAGATTTTATTCAAACGGTTCGAAACGTTCGTGAACGGATCAACATGGAAGTTCAAATATCCAAACCGAATGCAATTCCGGAAATGAAAGAAACGCTGATTGATGCAGCCAATTACAGCCTGCAGGGGAGCGGCAAACGGCTGAGGCCGATCTTAACCTGGGTTATGGGTGTGCGAGAGTATGGGCTGACAGAAGCATCGATCGTTCCGCTACTAAGGTCACTGGAGTATATGCATACCGCTTCCCTCATTTTTGATGATCTGCCAACGCAGGATAATGCTTCAACCAGGCGGGGGCGTTCAACCTTGCATCAGGTGCATAACAGCGCCACAGCTGAATTAACAGGCCTCTTTCTGATTCAGAAAGCCATTGGAGAACAATCCTCGCTCAGTCAATTCGATGCTGCAACGGTGCTAACCTTGATCCGATATTCGGCTGAAAAAGCAGAAGACATGTGTATGGGGCAGGCGATGGACCTAAACGCCAAAGGAAAAGCGCTGACGTTGGATCAACTGAACATGATCTGCTTCTACAAAACAGGGATTGCCTTTGAAGCGGCGCTTGTCATGCCTGCTATTCTGGCACAGGTTAAGGATTCTGAAATTTCTTCCTTGAAGACATTTGCCTACCATGCGGGTATCGCTTTTCAAATCAAGGATGATCTGCTGGATCTGGACGGGAATGACCTGGTGCTTGGTAAACCAGCCGGGCAGGATGTCCGTAACAACAATTCAACCTTCGTTTCCATCCTTGGGGAGGATGGAGCGAAAAAAGCAATGTGGGAGCATTATTGTCTCGCAACGGATGCACTTGCCGAAATGCCGAAGCATATCCCTTTTTTGAAACATCTGTTGGATTACATTGTTGGGCGTGAGCGCTGACAGAATTTACTCGCGATTTCGTGCACCATATGACTTATAATGAATTTTAGCGACAAAGGTCGGGAATTCCATGTCTATGGGATCCAGGCCTTGTTTCCGTTTAAAAGACACAAATCTCTTGGAAACTGATGTTTCAATCGCTATAATACGGGGTACTAAGCAGTTATTATGGTTCTAAAACGACTATCCCTTTCGGAACGGACAAGATGAAGCAAAATTCGAAATTTCGACAAACTATTACATGAGTATATATTTCAAAAAGGAGATCTTAAAATGCAGGTTCAAAAGGTTGACCATCACGAATTGTTCGAGCAGATTTATAACCAGGCACCTATCGGAATTGCACTCGTGGCTCCTTCAGGTCAATGGATGAAAGTAAACCCTGCATTTTGCTGCATGATGGGCTATACCAGTGAGGAACTCATGAATCTCAGCTACCAGGATATTACACATCCGAATGACTGCCCGCAGGATGTAGTCTATGCTTGTGATTTGTTTGAAGGCAGATCGAAAGAGTATACGTACGAAAAGCGCTACATCAAAAAAAATGGTGACGTACTCTGGATTTCATTGCATTTAGCCTTGGCTCGGGATGAAAGTACAGATGAGCCGCTTTATTTCATTTGTCATATTATAGATATCACAGATCGGAAGTTGTCCGAACAAAAACTCCTGCACAGTGAAGAGATGTTCAAACTGATTTCGGATAATGCACAGGAGATTATCTACATCGCCAATCTCGATGGGGTTTGTCGGTTCTGCTCACCTTCGGTTCGCGATCTGCTGGGTTACTCTCCAGAAGACATTATCGGCCAGAATAACAATGCCTATTTCCATCCGTTTGATTTGGAACAGATCTCACAGATGGACTTGACTACCGGAAATATGCTGAATATCAGAGTTCGCCATAAAGATGGACATTATCTATGGTTCGAGACCACATACAAGATTATTGGGGATGCCGAGCAAGAACGGCAGATACTTACCATTGGACGAGACATATCTGAGCGAAAGAAACATGAAGAGATCAGTGCAGAGGCTGAGCGCATTGCGATGATTGGTAGTTGGGAATGGGACATGGTCAATGACCAAATCGCCACTTCAGATCAGGTACTTGAAATTTTCGAGCTCGAGCGCACACACAAACGCTATCGGGCAAGGGATGTTCTTCGGGTGATGAATCCCGCGGATGCAGCATCCTTGCAAGAAAAAATCAGAGGCACGAAGCAAGGAGAGCCGCTTGATTTCGAATACAAACATATACGCTCTGATGGGAGTGAGAAATATCTTCATTTGCGCGGGCTGATTACGTTTGATGAACATCATCAGCCAGTACAATTGAACGGAACACTGCAGGACATCACTGAACGGAAACTCATTGAATTTAAACTGCAGGAATCCGTGGAACGATACACTTCACTTAAAAAATATAATCATGACGCCATTATCTCGTTTAACATGGACGGCAACATCATGAATGCCAACCCTGTAGCGGTGAAGATGACAGGGTGCCCTGTGTCAGACATGATCGGCACGAGTATTAGCAGATTCATCGGAGCTGTCAATCTGGGAATGATCCTGCGCAGCAACTACGAATTGGCTGAGAAGGAGATTAACGCCGTTCGTCACACGGATGGCAGTGAGACAGAAGTGTTGGCTACACTTGCTCCGATCATCATCAACAAGACCAATGTCGGATTCTATCTGATTGCGAAGGATATTACGGAACAGAAGAAGCTGCTTGTGGCCAAAGAGACCGCCGAGAGAATGAACAAGGCCAAAAGTGAATTTTTGGCAATGATGAGCCATGAAATTCGCACACCGATGAACGGTGTTATCGGGATGACCGACCTGCTTCTGGATACGCCGGGACTTAGTGAGGAGCAAAAGGAATATATTCAAATTATTCAGAAGAGTGGAGATTCCTTGCTGGCCATCATCAATGATATCCTGGATTTCTCGAAAATAGAGTCAGGTAAAACGGATCTGGTAGATGATCCCTTTGATGTTGGGGAAATCTTGACAGAGACCGTGCAAATTGTGAAACCACTGGCTCGTGAAAAGGATCTGGATATTCGTTTATGTCTGGATGAGGCCATACCGACTCCGCTCTATGGCGATGCTTACCGTTTGAAGCAAGTACTTACCAACATTATCGGCAATGCGGTCAAATTTACGCCAGAAGGCAGTGTGGCAATTCAAGTCGGAGTTAAGGACAAGTGCAGCAATAACATCCTTCTGCATTTTAAGGTGAAGGATTCGGGCATAGGGATACCTGCTGAGAAAAGACAGCAATTGTTTGAGCCGTTCTATCAGTTGGAGAACTTTATGACCCGTAAACCTCAAGGGACTGGTCTGGGGTTAGCCATTAGTAAGAAGCTGGTAGAGCTCATGCAGGGCGATATCTGGATCGAGGAATCGGACGAACCAGGTACAACCTTTATATTTACGGCTTCCTTCAAATTAAATAATGATGAAGGTAGCAACCAGTTTGATGAACAGCAGAAAAAGAACAGAAGTACACCTCTGCGCATTCTGATTGCGGAAGACAATGAGGTTAATTTGCTTGTCCTTAGCCGGATGGTTGAGAAAAAGGGACATTTTGTAGATCGTGTGGCAGATGGTGTGGAGGCTGTTGAGAAGGTCAAACGTAATGCATATGATATTGTTTTTATGGATGTGCATATGCCGCGGCTTGACGGATTTGAAGCCACTAGAGCGATTAAGGAACTTTCGGACCCGGAAGCATGTCCATATATTGTTGCGGTTACGGCAAATGCCGTCCGAGGCGATAGGGATAAATGCTTGAAGGCGGGCATGGATGATTATGTAAGCAAACCTATTAAGAGCGAGGCCATCATGCAAGTGATGGAGAGGTATTATCACAAGAAACAAATCCATCATTGAGCTCGTAAAAAAGGATCATTCCTGAACGAGTCAGCACCTGATGGGCAATAGAGCCGCTAACTTATCCTAGATAAGGCAGCGGTTTTTTGCTACGATTCCTAATCTAACGTATGCTCGTTAAGCTAACCACATATGATGATAAACATGTAGGAAATAACAATTCAGACAAAATGTTCTTGACGTAATGTGGTGGAGCGAATACAATAAACAACAAATATGTGTAACGGGTGGGTAGTTGAATATGTTCATGCCAATATGGGATATACATTCACTAACTGAATAAGCATGAGCATAGCTACGATCTTAGGATGAATGTCAGTGTGTAGACAGTCGTGCTTGTGCAGCCCCTGTCGTGGACACTATTCATTATTGCGATGCAGAGGAGAAATCCGGAAACGATTTTGATTTCATATGGTTCTCTTGTAGATACAAAGCTGTAGATGAACATCAGTTCATCTATGGCTTTTTTGCATGCATCCCGCCAATCGGTTCACATGGAAAGGAGATCTTGTAGGTCTGGGCTTCAATTCATTTTATATCCTGAGGGAAGAAAGTTGGTAAAGGTATGAATAAACCTTCTCAAAGCTATACGATTTGGTTTTCCCAACGCACAGGCAGTACACTGCTCGGTGAAGCCTTAGGTTCAACAGGCGTTGCAGGTAAACCTGGTGAATGGCTGCATTTTCAGTATAAGAGTCCGGAAACGTTGCAGCGCGCAGATCTGGAGCAAATCTGGGAGATGGGTACAACACCTAACGGGGTATTCGGCATCAAAATCAATTTCGAACAGCGTTGGATCGATGCCATTCGCCAACTGTATCAGCTGCCATCCGAAACGCCGAGGGCGGAAGTATGGAGTACAGGTTTCCCCAACTGTACGAAGCATATTTACATGACACGCCGAAACAAAGTGAGGTTGGCTGTCTCCTGGTGGCGGGCTATTGTTTCAGGTGAGTGGCATCGTCAGCATGGTGCTCAGGCTGAAGAGAAAGATATTGCAGATCAATACCGTTTTGATGCCATTAAACATTTGCTTGTTGAGAGCAGTATGTGTGAAGCTGCCATCGAAGATTTCCTTTCGGAGTCGGGCATCGTCCCTTTGACGATTGTTTACGAGGATTTCGTACAAAATTACGAGGAGACCATCCGGAAGGTGCTGGAGTACTTGGATGTTTCGTCTGCTGACGTTACCGTTGCGCCCCCGGCTTTTGACCCTATCGCAGATGAGATATCCGAACAATGGGTACAAAGGTTCCGGGAAGATTGCCAGAAGGGTTGGGAGAATACAAGATGGTAAAACCACAAGTCAAATATGATGTTTGGGTGCAAGAGATGGTATTTCATGATGTTCTGCATGATTCGTCTTAGCCATACGACATGAAAGACATATTGAAGTTCATTGAAAAAGGAATTAAATCGACGTAAAGGGGTGGGCAGCATGCCCAAACAAGAAAAAAGATCCATGACCTGGCTCTTCCGTTATCTGAAGCCTGTAAAAGGGCGACTCACTCTGCTGCTGGTAATGCTGCTGACTTCTACCGGCTTGCAGCTGCTGAATCCGCAGATCATCCAGCGGTTTATTGATACAGCCGCTAGCGGTGGAATGCTCACAAGTCTGATTCAGCTCGCAGGGCTCTTTCTGGTCGTTGCTGTATGTAATCAGTTGATTACGGTGGCAGTCAGTTATTTTGGCAATGATGTGTCTTGGCGTGCAACCAATCAGCTGCGGGGAGATCTGCTTAAACATTGTCTGCAGCTGGATATGCGTTTTCACAATGTAAAAACACCCGGGGAGATGATTGAACGTGTCGATGGAGATGTAACGAGCATTTCCAACTTTTTCGCCATGTTTATTGTTCAGGTTATCGGGAGTTTTGTATTGCTTGCCGGCATCCTCGGATTTATGTTCACGGTGAATGTACCTATTGCAATCGTCATGACCGTGTTTACGTTATTATCGATTTTATTTATGGTATTTATCCGTAATCTGGGCGTACAATCCTCCAAAAATGAGCGAGAAGCAAGTGCATCCCTGTTCGGCATGATCGAGGAACGGATTGCCGGAATTGAGGATGTACAGGCGAACGGGCACGTGCCGTATGTCATGAGCCGTTTCTACAAATTAATGCGCATGGTATTCCTGAAAGGACGGAGAGCCTGGATGCTCCGGGTAATTCCGTGGAATACCACCGTGATTTTATTTGCCATTGCTGTTACAGTGGTTCTCTTGCTGGGTGTTCATTATTTTATGCAAGGGGCGATTAGCATCGGAACCTTGTTTCTGATCTATCAATATACCCAGATGCTAAATGATCCGATTGAGATGCTGGGAGATCAGGTGCAGGAGTTTCAAAAAGCGAAATCCGGTATGCTTCGTTCCAGGGAACTGCTTGCCCTGAGCAGTGAAATCAAAGACGGAGACCAGGAACAGCTTCCGAATGGAGCGCTTGGTCTTGAATTTGATCATGTACACTTCAGCTATAACAATGATAAGCCTGTTTTACAGGACATTCATTTTAAGATTGAGCCTGGCCAGAGGCTTGGTATTATTGGTCGCACAGGCAGCGGTAAGTCAAGCCTGAGCCGGGTGCTGCTTCGTTTATATAATCTGGACCAGGGTGTTATCCGCGTTGGCGGTACGGATATTTCCAAACTTAGCTTGAAGGCACTGTACAGACGGGTGGGTATGGTCACGCAGGATGTTCAGCTGTTCGATGGCTCGCTGCGGGATAACCTCACATTGTTCAATCAGGAGGTATCGGATGACATGATCCTGGAAACGACGGATCGACTGGGTCTTCGTCAATGGATTGATACCCAGCCAAATAGGCTGGATACTCATTTGACGGCGGGTGGTTCATCCCTGTCCGCTGGGGAAGCGCAATTATTTGCTTTAACCCGGGTATTTCTGACCGAGCCGAGTCTGGTCATTCTGGATGAACCATCTTCACGTCTGGATGCGGCTACGGAACACTTGCTCCAGTCGGCTGTCAACCAGTTGATGCAGCATTGTACGGGAATTATTATTGCTCATCGTCTGGCTACGCTTGAACAGGTAGATCAGATTATGGTACTGGGGGATGGCCGGATATTGGAATTCGGTGCGAGGGAAGACCTGGCGAACAATCCGAATTCTCATTATGCACGGCTGCGAATGACAGGCAGAGAGGAGGAACTTGCGTGAATGTGGCAGGATTTATTGGACGGCTGTTTCGATTTAGAACCGTATTATTCATCATTAACGGTTTGTTGTGGTGCTTGTTTCATTCCTTGCCATTAGCTATTGGTATTGGGATGCAGTGGTTTTTTGACCGGGTGACGATAGGATCCAGTGACTACTTATGGCTGGCCGTTCCGTTAATATTCATTGCGCTAGTAAGAATAGCCAGAGTAGGCACGTTCTTTGCCGCTTTCTATGCGTGGATTACATATGTCTTTCACATTCAGGCCATTCTTCGTACCAATATGCTGGCTGGCATTATGCGCTGGCCTGGACGGAATCTTCCGGCTTCACCCGGAGAAGCGATGAGTCGCTTTCGTGATGATGTGGACGAAGTTGTCGAGTATGTTGAGTCCTGGGTAGACTTCTGGGGAAGGCTCGTGTTTGCCATTGTATCCATCGTCATTATGGCGAGCATCAATTGGAAAATCACACTGGTTGCCGTCATGCCATTACTTGTGGTTACGCTGCTGAACAATCTGTCAGGGAATCGCGCACGTAAATACGCCCAGAAAAATCGGGAAGCGACAGGGCGGATTACGAGTTTTATAGCGGAAACGTTTGGTGCAGTACAGGCTTTGAAACTGGGGCAGGCCGAGCAGCATGTTTCAGCCCGGTTCAATCAACTCAATGAGGATCGTCGTCAAGCAGCCTTAAGGGATAATCTGTTCAAACAGTGGATGAGATCCCTGAATCAGCATGTGCTTAGTATTTGTACAGGGTTAATCCTGCTGATGTGTGCAGCCGAAATGAGAACCGGACAATTCACTGTAGGTGACTTTGCCTTGTTTACATCGTATCTTGCTAACATCGGCTTTAGCATTTCCTTATTCGGGTACATGGTATTCCAGCATAAACGACTCAAGGTCTCATTTGACCGCATGCGCAAGCTGTTTCGTCCTGGTGAAGAGGATTGCATCATCGAATCAAGAGAGATCTATCTGTATGAGGATCCGCCGGAACCAGTTGAACTACAGAGAGAAAAGGACGATAAACTTAGGGAGCTTGAAGTCAGGAATCTGACATACCATTATCCTAATTCTCCAAAAGGAATCCAGAATATTAACCTCCGACTGAAACGCGGACAATTTATTGTGATTACCGGACGAATCGGATCGGGAAAATCTACACTGGTGAGGACGCTGCTTGGATTATTGCCGAAACAGGAGGGGGATATTCGGTGGAACGGTGAAGAGGTAGATCCCGCAACATTCTTGATGCCGCCTCGTGCGGCTTACACGCCTCAGGTCCCCCGATTGTTCAGTGATACATTGAAGGAGAACATTGTGCAAGGCAAAAAGGGCAGAGTAGGCGAATCGCTCGCACGTGCCATTCGCCTGGCTGTAATGAAAAAGGATATTGAACACCTCGATCAGGGATTGGAAACCTCCGTTGGTCCAAGGGGTGTCATGCTGTCTGGTGGACAGATTCAGCGTGCAGCCACGGCACGGATGCTAATGACTGAAGCGGATCTGTATATCTTCGATGATCTATCGAGTGCACTGGATGTGGAAACGGAACAGCAGGTGTGGGAGGGGTTATCCAACGAGCAGCATGTGACATGTATTGCCGTTTCACACCGGCAAGCAGCACTGGCTAAGGCAGATCATATTATCGTATTAAAAGATGGTCGTATTGAAGCAGAAGGAAGCTTGAGCGAGCTGCTTGCGACCAGTGAAGAAATGCAATTGCTCTGGCAGGGAGAACAAGCGCCTGTGAAAGTGGGATAAGATCAGATTAACAACCATATAAAAAGCCGTACAGTTAACTCTTTACAAGAGTTTGTCTGTACGGCTTGTTTGTATTCACATTACTGCAATTCTTTATCTGAGCAGCTGTGCAATCAGGGAATAAGCGATGATCACCAGGAATACAATCGTAATGTGATTGATGGAGAAAATGAACATTTTATGTGACCATTTCTTGGTTTGGTTACGATCAAATGTTGCCACGCTAAGAATGAGCCATGCCAAGCTGACCAAGAAAGCGACAATCGCCACTAGCGGGCTAAGCGGCCAGAATAAAAAGCTGGAGAGCAATAACAATACCAGATAGACATTCGTTTGAATATATGTGCGTCTGATTCCTTTGACAACAGGAAGCATTGGGACACCAGCTGCCTTATATTCGTCAAATCTGCGGATGGCAATACCGTAGAAGTGGGGCATTTGCCACAAGAGCATGGTAACGACCAAAGCCCAGATTTCAAAATGTCCGAGTTCCGGTGAGATTGCTGCCCAACCAATCAGAGGTGGAACGGCACCGGACAAGCTGCCTACTTCCGTATTGTATATTGTTGTACGTTTGGTCCACATGGTATACGGGAAGACATAAAGCAACAATCCCAGGATACCAAATACGGCTGCTGAAGGTGAAGCAATATACAGTAGAATGCCCCCGAGCACCGTAATCGTGATCCCCAGAATAAGTCCGGACTTGGTATCAACTTGACCCGTAACGGTTGGACGTGTTCTTGTACGTTCCATAATCGCGTCAATATCCCGGTCGTACAAGTTGTTGAACACACCAGCAGCCCCGATGATCAGGGAGGAACCGATGACAGACAGTATGATCGGCACAATGTTGGCTATGAATGAGGCATCAAATACATACAATGCCAGACACAAACCGGCAAGCATGGCGATCAGATTGGACTTGATGATTCCGACTTTGATCGTATCAAAGAATACTTTCGGAATGGAGCTATACTCTAGTTCAATTTTGGGTTGAGACCCCTTATTCAGTGTTTTCAAATGCTCACTTCCTATATCTATACTTATATATCTCGTGCCCTTATTATAGCATTTAGTTTACTATGTGAATTAAAACACGTTTTTGTTTAAAAATACTGTCAATTGATTGTGAACAATTTAAAAACAAGGTTTTTTTTAATTGTTAAAATTGAATTTCTGTGCTACACAATTCATGAAAAAAACAAAGATATGATAATAAATGAGAAAATTATACTTGCATTTTTGAAAGTAAGGGTCTATTGTAGATATCAAGGATCTTTAATTGATTTAAATTTCATTCTCTTTATTATAGCCTATCTGGTTGTTATTGTCAGGGGATACTGTTTTAATCCATAGGCCATGAAGAAGAGAATCTGTTTTTGGATTAATTAAGGACTTTAAGTATCTGGAAAGGGTGTTTAAAATGATTAAAACAGTAGATGTGATTATCATAGGCGGGGGACCATCCGGTCTGAATGCCGCATTGGTCCTCGGAAGAGCCAGAAAAGAGGTTGTAGTAATCGATGAAGGGCGACCGCGTAATATGGTGACTCGTGAAACTCATGGTTTCTTGACAAGAGACGGGGCAACGCCTAGTGAATTCCGCCAAATCGCCAAAGAGCAGATTCGCGCCTATCCTTCAGTACATATCATGGAGGACACAGCCGCTGCCGTCACAGGAACGGAAGGTTCATTTGAAGTAACAACGGTAGAAGGAAAGATGGTAAGAGGCCGGAAGCTTCTTTTTGCAGTCGGAAAAAAAGATCAGCCTCTCGACATTCCCGGACTGTCCGAGGTATATGGCAAGAGTGCCTTTGTATGCCCATACTGTGATGGCTGGGAGTTAAGGGATCAACCCCTTGGCATCATTGTGAGTGGTGATAAAGCCGTACACATGGCCAAAGTAATATCGGGTTGGACGAACCGATTCACCATACTAACGAACGGAACTGGAATGACGGAGGAACAGCGGGAGGTATTGAAACAGCATCAGGTGTCTGTATTGGACGCGCCGATCCAATCCATTGAATCAGAGGAAGGAATGGTTAGACAGATTGTGCTGGAGGACGGAAATACCCTAGAGTGTACAGGCATTTTCTTCGCACCAAAGCTTGTCATCGGTTCGGATCTGGCTCAAACACTGGGGTGCGAAGTAACGGAGTCGGGGACAGTTAAGGTAGATGAGTTGGCCAAAACGTCCGTACCAGGTGTATTCAGTTCGGGAGATGCTGCATCGGAAATATATCAGGCGATTACTGCTGCTTCGTTGGGCGCGCTCGCGGCCGTTAGCATCAATAGTGAGCTGAACGCCGAGGCCTGGGATAATTCAGGAAAGGTATAAATGCTGTAGTTGAGTCGAGTAGATCAGACTGGTTTTAATGAAATGAAGAGATGTTCTCCAAGATTTCAGAGATCGAGCACGAGCAGACGTACTAGGATCAAGGCGGCGAAAAGCCGTCTTTTTATATTCTAAGCCCATAATCCAGTCTCTTCGCTTCTTTTAATATGAAGATATCAAACTGTTAGCGTTTCCATAACATTTCTTTGATAAAGTTATTGACAGTCTTATTGGAAACGGGTTTAATTATGTAGACCGATTGTTATAATTCAGATTAAGGAAGTGGCTCCATTGAGTGAAAAGTCTAATGCTAAAGAACAAATTGTCAGCACAGCAGCCAGACTGTTTTTTTCACAAGGATATCATGCGACCGGTCTTAATCAGATTATTAAGGAGAGCAGTACGCCAAAAGGATCGTTATATCATTATTTTCCGCACGGCAAGGAAGAGCTCGCTCACGAGTGCATCCAGAAAGCCAATGAACAGATCATGCAGAAATTCGAGGATACCTTCGCAGCCCATGAGAGCACAGGAGATGCCATCCAAAGATTTATTCATGACATGGCTGATGAAACGGAAGCGGCTGGTTTCACGGGGTTTCTGCCATTCAGCTTTTGGGCAGCCGTGGAGACTTCCTGTATCAGTCATCAATTGCGTGTGGCATGCCAGGGTGTGTTCGCCAATTGGCAGAACATCATTACGAAACATCTGATGATGGAGGGCGTTGGTGAGGAGAAAGCACGAGAAACGGGTCTTTTGGTCATCTCTTTAATGGAGGGAGCACTGATTATCAGTCTGACCAATCAGGATAAACAGCCTCTGCTGACGGCTGCTGATTATTTGTCAAGTGTGGCTAAGAATGCCAGAGGGATTCAATAAGTCTGCACAAAGAGAGAGACAGTTATAACGTTTGAGGAGGATGGATCGTGGAGGTTTCCATGAAGGCTGGTTCTGTACAGGACCAAGAAGAAACAAAGCAATATAAGGTACTGCCCATATTATTCGCGATGCTGTTGAGCGGATTCATTGGCCTGTTCGGTGAAACAGCGCTTAATGTGGCACTGACGCCGCTGATGACCCTGCTTGAAGTTGGACCCACAACGATTCAGTGGTTGACGACAGGTTACCTGCTCGTACTGGGTATTTTGGTGCCGGTTTCCGGTATGTTATTACAATGGTTTACAACGAGACAGTTGTTTACAACGTCTCTGATATTTTCGATTGCGGGAACCCTTGTTGCTGCAATCGCACCAAGTTTTGAACTGCTTTTGGTTGCAAGGGTACTGCAGGCTGTAGGTACAGCTCTGTTGCTGCCATTGATGTTTAACACGATTTTGGTTATTTTCCCGATTGAAAAACGTGGTGCTGCCATGGGATTAATCGGTCTCGTAATCATGTTTGCCCCAGCGAGTGGTCCGAGTATTTCCGGATTGATTTTGGCTAATCTGAGCTGGCACTGGATTTTCTGGATTTCATTGCCGTTCTTCATTATCTCGTTGGTGTGTGGTCTGCTGTTCTTGCCGAACATTTCAAAACTGACCAAGCCGAAAATTGATGTAATCTCCATTATATTGTCTACCCTCGGTTTTGGCGGTATTGTATATGGATTCAGCAGCGCGGGAGGACATGGGGAAACAGGCGGAGGCTGGACCAGTCCTGTTGTGGTAATTACTCTGGTTGTCGGAGTATTGTCCTTGCTGCTGTTCAGCATCCGTCAGTTGCGGATGAAGCAGCCAATGATGGATCTGCGCGCCTTCAAATATCCAATGTTTACGATCGGTTTGATTCTGATCTTCATCTGTATGATGATGATGTTGTCTTCCATGCTGATCCTTCCAATGTATCTGCAGCAAGGTATGGCTGTTACAGCACTGACTGCAGGTCTGGTATTGCTGCCGGGCAGCTTGCTGAACGGATTCTTGTCTCCGGTCATGGGACGTTTGTTTGACAAATTTGGTCCCAAATGGCTCGTTATCATTGGCCTGGCGATCGTGGCAGTTGTTCTGTTCATGTACACAGGCATTACGCCGACAACGGCTTTGGGTACAATCATTACCATGCATGTATTCATGATGATCGGGATTTCCATGATCATGATGCCTGCTCAAACGAACGGTTTGAACCAGCTGCCGCCAGAGTATTATCCTCACGGCACAGCGATCATGAATACATTACAGCAAGTATCCGGTGCGATCGGTACTGCGGTTGCCGTAAGCATTCTGAGCGCGGGTCAGACTCGCTTCTTGAGCAATGTAACTAACCCGGAGAGCCCGGAAAATCAGCTCGCTGGTTTCACGTCAGGGGTACAGAATGCATTTGTGTTTGCACTGGTTCTTGCCGTGATTGGTCTGGTGATCTCTTTCTTTGTTAAACGGGTGAAGGTTGGATCACAACAAGGTCAACAAGGCCCTATGCATTAATTCGATATCACTTAACATTAGACGATGTTCTTCCAGTTACGGCTGGGGGACATCGTTTTTTTATATATTGACACCTTGACATGAAACGTGTTCCACCCATTAGAGTGGAAAAAAGTCAGATGCAGTACGTCAAAAGTCACATATATGAACATGAAAGCAAATAGTTCATGTTCTGGCGAAATTGGATATGTTCAACTCCTAGTTTAGCGACAATAATAGTGAAGTGAAGTAAGATTCATCACAGAGTGGAAAACGTTTTAGGTTTGATAATCGATCAAGGAGAACTCTTTTATGAAAATCATTCAACCATTACCACCACATCTGAAAGATATGCTATTGCGTTATGAACGGAACGGGCACCTGAACATGCAGGCTTCGCTGCTGGGAAAACAGTCTGTCGTCTATAAAGTACAGGAATACTGCCTCAAAGTGTACACCAAGCGTGGGAAGATCGGTGGAGAACTCGAGGGCGAAGCCATCATGTCCATGCAAAGCAACCGCCATGTCCCAAAACTGTATGCCTACTCTCCAGGACATTTTATCTTGACCGAATGGATTGATGGATATAATCTGAGACAGTATCGAAAGTACTTTGGGCATATTCCGTGCAACCTGATCTACGATATGTTATATTCCGAACTTCAGCAGATTCAGTCTGGATACCGGGATTGGGATGTGATACGTTATGAAAATTTGCTCTGGACCCGCGAGGGAAATGTGAAAAGAACTGATTTTTGGCTATGTGAGCCTGCAGGACCCGAGCGAAAAGATATGGAAGAAGCGGTGATCTGTAAAATCAATGGAGTTCAGGCTGGTGATGAAGCAGAAGTGAGGGGAATACAGGGATATCTGTTTCGGCACGGCCTTACAGCTTCAGAAGTTCAGCGTGCATTGGAGCAGTTCCAATCCCAGGTTAATGAATCCATTATTTCATAGTGAACCAGCCATTATGAAGAACAGAAGGTATTAAGATGACCAAATACGAAAATCAGATTCCAACATCGATGAATATGAGCTTGAAGGCCATGCTGAGCATGCTTCGGGATTCCCTTAAAAGTGGTCAGGAACGAAGACCTCTGAGTCATATCCCGATCGTGAAAAGTGAGTTTAGCGAAATGTTGAACGCTGATGATCACCCACAAGTGACATGGTTCGGACATTCGGCTTTTCTGCTTGAAATGGAAGGAACCCGATTGCTTTTTGATCCCATGCTGGGTAACCGTCCCTCTCCGGTATCGTGGGTGGGGACGAAGCGCTACAACGTTAATTTGCCAGTTTCGCCAGAAGATCTTCCCCCACTGGATGCCATCATCTTATCTCATGATCATTATGATCATCTGGATTATTCCTCCATTCGGAGATTGATGAATAAAACCGAACGGTTTATCGTACCGCTTGGCGTACGTAGGCGTTTGATTCAAATCGGTGTACCTTCGGATAAAATTACTGAGCATGGCTGGTGGGATGAGCTTCAGTTCAAGGGCCTGACACTGGCATGCACGCCTGCAAGGCACTTTTCGGGGAGAGGATTATTCGATCGTAACTCCACGCTATGGTGCTCATGGGTGATCTCCGGACACGAGACAAAGGTGTTTTTTAGTGGAGACAGCGGGTACGGACCGCACTTTAAGGAGATCGGTGACAAGTATGGGCCATTCGACTTAACGATGATGGAATGTGGACAATATGACGAACGGTGGGCCAACATACATATGATGCCGGAAGAAACCGTACAAGCCCATCTGGATGTAAAAGGAAAACTGCTCATTCCCATTCATTGGGGAGCATTCACCCTGGCCTACCATGCCTGGACCGATCCGGTTGAACGGATTAGCCAGGCAGCACGCGGCGCAAATATCGATATCACAACTCCGAAGATTGGAGAAAAGGTTCAGATCCATACAGGAATTTATCCAACGGAACATTGGTGGAAATCCGGCTTCTAGTCATCTTACAGCGTTTACTCAGCAATGGAGTGGACGCTTTTTGTTTATTTTAACATTGAAATTGCACTACAAATTAAGAGGATGCCCATAACCATATTAAATGGACGCTCGTATCTCACGAGTACACTCTGAAATATCACCCCGCATAACGCCCATGTCATATTGGCACTGATCCCCACAATCATTAAAAATACAGAGAATACCATCATGTGAGCATGTGACTGGGCAAGCGGCAAGACAAACACCGAGATTGCGGTTAAACCATACAAAATGACTTTGGGATTCATGAATTGTAAAGTGAAGCCAAACCAAAATGAATAGGGATTGGTGCGAGTGTCTTTCTGGTGTGCAGACGTACTACGCATAATTTTGAATGCCAGATAGATCAGATAGACACATCCCAATATATTCAAAATGGGTCTGATTCTCGGAATATACTGTTGCAGAACGAGATTGAAATAACTGGAAAGAAACATAATCAGCAGGCAACCCGCAGCTACACCACCAATAAAAGGCAATGTCTTGGCAAATCCCCGATGTCTAGCTTGGGTCATGGCGATAATGTTATTGGGACCCGGTGTGAATGATGCGACAATGGCATACGTCAATAAAGGGATAATCATGATTGTCCTCCGCCAAAAGTTTGTTGTGTGCTATAATTGCATAAAGTGTACGCTATAACGTTTGTGCGTTATCATTGTACGATATGGACTATATATTGCACAATAAAGACTTTTTAAAGAGGTGGTTACAGGTTGGAAAATATCAACGTTGTACTTGCTCAAAATCTGAAGCAGTTCCGGGAGCAAAGAAAGCTTAGTTTGGATAAAGTTGCCGAAATGTCAGGAATCAGCAAGACCATGTTGGGTCAGATTGAACGGGGAGAATCGAACCCTTCCATCGCAACCGTCTGGAAAATTGCAAATGGCCTCAAAGTGTCGTTCACCGCATTGATTCATGAGCCGACATCGGATGCGTCGATCGTGACGGTTGATGATATTCACGTGTTAACGGAGGAAAACGGAAAAGTACGGATTTATCCGCATTTTCCCTTTGAGGAGGGCCGTCGGTTCGAAATGTATGTCCTGGAAATGGATGAGGCAGCTTCATGGAGTGCAGAGCCGCACATTGACGGAACAGAGGAGTTTATTACCGTCTTTGAAGGGGAAGTGACGATTCATGTTGGGGGAGAAGAGTTTACGGTGAAACAAGGGGAGTCCATTCGCTTTCGAGCAGACAAGCCGCATCGTTATATAAACTCTGGAGTTTCAGAGAACCGATTAAGCATGGTTATCCATTATCCCCGGTAAATAAGAAGTCGGCGGGAGTCAGTAGCTCTTGAGGCTGATTGTTAGATGTCCATGCAACAAAAAATAAAGTAGCCAGTCAAGCCCGGCTACTTTACGTGGAATTATCTCCATCATTAAGACATTGAGGTGCATTAGAGTTCAACCGTTCAAGGCTGGACTTCTGCTTGACGCTGGATTTCTTTGGCGCTTAGCGCTTTGTCATACACTCTAACCTGATCCATTTTGCCTTGATAGAACGGATCGGCAGCATATCGACTTTTGCCCAGATAGGCTTCCGCAGCTTGTAGATCCTTCGGGTTGAATGTGATTTCAGAGCTGCTCGCAACCGATTTACCGTTTACATACAACGTGCCCGTGTCTCCTTGCAACGTGACAGCGACATGAACCCACTGGTTGGTAGGCAGCGCTTCAGCCGCAATTAGACTCTGATCACGACCCTGATCATGAATGGTGAATTGGAGAGCACCGTTATGCTGGGCTGGCGTAAGGAACATATGTCTGGTCAAACCATTGCCGAAATCGAATATACGCTGCCAGGCTCCGCCCCCGTCCCAATTTACCCAGGCACTGAAGGTGAAGTCTGTTGTGTCCGTCAGAAGTCCAGGCAGCTGAATGTAGCTGTCTTTTCCGTTAAAAGCAGCAGCCTGATTCTTCGTGCCAATTGCTGAGCTTACTACATTAAAGTCCTGGCCATGATAACCGTTTTTACTCGAATCCTGTACGATTTTAGCGAGCTTTTTGTTGTCGAACGTATACTCGCCCAGCAGTGGGCCAGCTGCCTGTTCAGGCACGGTCACTTGGAACGTTTTGCTGGCTTTGGCCGTTCCTTTTTGGATTGTTGCGGTCAATTTTACTTTGGCATCCCCTTTGCCGCTGCGTGGCCGATTTACTGCTCCATCAGCCGATAGGACAGAGGGAAGAGAAGATTTCCATGTGATCTGACTATCACGTGTACCTGTGGTGGGGAGGGAGAGATCATAGAAAATATTCTCCGTATTTCCAAGCGTCAGATCCTTCTTCACAGCCTGTACCACATCCTGATCTTTCATGGCGTTCATCTGACTTCCCCAGACCGCTACACCGGATGAAGAGAGAGCACTGAAGGTTAGCACGTTCTGCTGGGATTCCGCATCCCATTCCTGGGTGAAGACACCTTCGTATACTACATTATTGGTCGTTATTTGTGCCTTGTTGTCCTCCAGGAGGCTCCATGTCCCTGTTACAGCACCAGTAACCTGGCCGTTTGCCGCAAACTGAACGATCTGGGATGACTTGATCTCGGCTGTGATATCCTTCCCATGATTGACCCATTTGTAAGAACCAACAGCATCTTGTTCCGTCACTTGTACCGCATCACTCTCGATACCTGCATAGCGGTAAGGAGAGACGACAGGCCATCCTTCGGAGTTCATATGCATCTCATGAACCCGTACTTCATGCTCTTCTCCGCGATTCGGAAAGCGGGAGTGGAAGATGAGGAAGTGCTTGCCGGTCTCTTCATCATAATAAGCGGAGTTGTGTCCAGGAGATACATATCCTGTCCCCTGGCCGATGCCGGGGTCGCCGATCTGTCTCTCGAACAGGTAGTTTCCGAGCAGTTTCACGCCATATGGCTCAATGGATTCGTCATCAAACAACGGCTTATTTTTATCTGCCATAACCTTGATCATATCGTTGCCTTCAGCATCGTAGAAGGGGCCGTCCGGTGTTTTGGAGCGGGCAACGCGAATGTTATATCCACCGACAGCATCAAGTCCACCATAAGACAAGTACAGATAATAATAATCGGTTTCGGGACTGTAGAGCATATAAGGGGCCTCAATTCGGCTGTGGTTGCCTCCGGTCAGCTTCTTGCCATAACCTTGATTAGGCAGTGGTTTACCAGTTGTTTCGTCCATTTCCAGAATGAAAATCCCCCCGGAATAAGATCCGTACACCATCCAGAGCTTGCCGTCTTTATCAAAAAATACATCCGGATCGACCACGTTGGGATGTTTGGTCGCATCATAGATGGTGCCATCTTCGCTAATTTCATCCCACATGCCTGATTTCAGCAAAAGTCCCTGATCCTTGTATGGTCCTTCAATGTTGTCAGCTACGGCGACTCCCAGGGCAGACCGGGGAGAATCCCCTTTGCAGGCATTGTAATACATATAGAACTTGCCATCTGCCAGTTGAATGACGTCTGCTGCCCAGAGCGTATCCGTCTGAGCCCATTGCAGAGCTTCAGCGAATTCCTTGGTTACATTGGGAACGACGGGATTGTCATCTGTAACGCCTGAAGCGACGGAATCCCAGCTGATTAAATCTTTGGACTTAGCCACCTGTAGATGTGAGCCGAATACATAGTAGGTATCATCTACCTTGATGACAGAAGGATCATGAACGGAGACGTTCTTAAACTCAGGTACCTGAGTTTTGTTCGATATGGTGGAACTTTGCGAATTGATAGCCGTTGTGGCTGTATTGTCCGCCAAAGCGGAGACTGGCGAAAGAGCTGGAGTAGAGAGCAATGCCGTACTAAGTGCAATGACCAAATAACGCTTCATACGTGTCCCCTTTCTTCATTCACAAATTATAAAATAAGTTAAAAATACAAAGATGAACGTGGTAGTGCATTCCTCCTTTCAGTTAATGATCGAATCAAGCGCTTACATTTGCTATAATAT
>NZ_JBYTCE010000030.1:0-62795 GCF_058789975.1 Paenibacillus sp. FW104-T2
ACAGAGTTCTCCGAATATTTGTAAAACTATTCCTGTAATTTCTTGTAATCCTATGTTAGATTATCCCTTGGAATAAAATCACATCTATAGATAGGGGACATGTAACGTGAAAAAGAGGTCTTGGGTATTATCCATTATTATGAGTTTTGTATTGCTGGGCGGGGTATTCGCTCCTGCTGGTTCCTATGCGGCTGCAGCGGAAGACACCACCACTACATATTCGGAAGAGAACTATACGGAAGTGGACACGTCGGAACAAGAGCCGATTCCTAGCGCTGAAGAGGAAGATTTCCTGAACTACCTGGATGCACTTGATCGGACAACGGTTTATGAAAAGAAAGCCCTGGATTCCATTGGCAGCACGTATGTTACATCCGCCAACCGCAAATCCATCTTCCTGAAATTGAACAATACGGCGGTTCCCAATTACACCAAGTATGTGTCCATGCTGAAGCAGATCAAACCAGAGAACGCGGAGCTGCAAAAAATCCATAACAAACTGATCAAAGGAAGCTATGCACAGCTTGAAGGCTATCTGCTGTTCAAGAAATCCGTATCCAAAACCAAAGTAAACAGCGCCCTTCTGAAACAAGGCAATGCCAAAATTGACACAGGCATTAAAATTCTGGAGCAATACAAAAAAGAAATCCAAGCCTACGCCCAAGAACTGGGCTACGATTTTTAATGAAGCAAACTTTAGACGAACAGCCCGAGCAGAGGCATGCCCATTCACCTGCCTTCCCATTTAAATAAAATGAGATTTCAGGAAAAAAAAGTGTTTTCTTTTGCCAGGATAATTCGTATAATAGCCGTATAATCAAAAGGCTATGCTGCCGAAAGGTACAACCTCGTGAACAATGGAGGTTGTGCCTTTTTTGCGTTTTCATGGCCAAATATCATCTGAATTTCATCGTATAAGGAGTGATTCAACATGATTCTTGAAGCCATTTACCATCGTCCCAAATTAAACTGGTCCTATGCCTACGACCGGTCCACCATGCACCTGCGGCTGCGTTCCAAACGCGGGGATCTGGATGCCGTCATTGCCATTACCGGGGATAAATATGCCTGGGAGCAGACCATCACCCACACACCGATGCGAATCTTCGCCCGGGATGAGCTGTTCGATTATTGGGAAGTCGAAACCCAGCCTCCCTACCGGAGACTGCGTTATGGCTTCCAGCTGGTCGAGGGGGAGAAAAATGTCTGGATGACCGAACGTGGATTCGAGGAAGCTCTGCCGGAACATCCGCTGGAATTTTTCGATTTTCCATTTATGAATCCGGTCGACATTTTTGAACCGCCTGCCTGGGTCAAGGACGCTGTATTTTATCAGATTTTCCCTGAACGCTATGCGAATGGTGATCCATCCATTAGTCCGAAGAACGCCGAGCCTTGGGGTGGGGAGCCTACACCGGTGAATTTCTTCGGGGGTGATCTGCAGGGTGTGCTTGATCATCTGGATCATCTGAGTCAGCTTGGCGTGAATGCAATCTACTTCTGCCCGCTGTTCGAGGCTACAACCAATCACAAGTACAATACGGCCGACTATATGAAGGTGGACCCTCATTTCGGGACCAATGAACAGCTGAAAGAGCTGGTGGATGCCTGTCATCAGCGCGGCATTCGAGTTGTGCTTGATGCGGTCTTCAACCATTCGGGCCGAGAGTTCCCGCCTTTTGCTGATGTATTGGCGAACGGGGCAGCTTCCCCCTATGCGGACTGGTTCTACATCAGAGATTGGCCGCCACGCATTGAAGATGGCATACCGACCTACGATACCTTTGCCTTCGAACCGCTTATGCCCAAGCTGAATACGGAGCATCCCGAGGTTAAAGCCTATCTGCTGGAGGTCGCGCGGTACTGGATTGAGGAAATGGACATCGATGGATGGAGACTGGACGTTGCCAACGAGGTGGATCATCAGTTCTGGCGTGAATTCCGTCAAACAGTAAAAGACATCAAGCCTGACGCCTATCTGCTCGGCGAGATCTGGCATGATTCACTGATGTGGCTGCAGGGAGATCAGTTCGATGCGGTGATGAACTACCCATTCACCAACTCGGTGCTGGACTATGCAGTTCACGGCAAGCTGGATGGACTCGGCTTCGCGAATGAGATCGGCAAGCTGCTCGCAGCCTACTCCCAGCCTGTGACCGAAGTTGCCTTCAATCTGCTGGGCAGCCATGATACACCCAGACTGCTTACCCTGTGCGACGGGGATATCCGCAAGATGAAGCTTGCCGTTACAATGCTTCTCACGTACCCAGGGGTACCCTGCATCTATTACGGAGACGAAGTGGGTCTGGATGGCGGATATGATCCCGGCTGCCGCAAATGTATGGAGTGGGATGAAACCAAGCAGAATCTTGAGCTTCTCGACTTCTTTAAGCAGACGATTGCCCTGCGCAAAGCGCACCCTGCACTGCGCAGCACCGAGTTGAAGATTCTCCATGCCGAAGCTGGAGATCCGGTTATTGCGATGGAACGAGTGGATTCAGCCACAGGGGAACGTTTCCTCATCGTTCTGAACGCTGGTGACGAAGCTTGCAGTGTAGACCTGCCGCTGACGGATCGAAGCGTCTGGCGAGACCTGTTTACGACCACTTCTATAGAAGCGAAACAAAACAAATTGTCTCTGAAACTGGAAGCTTACGGATTCTCCCTGCTGCAGCTCGAAGTGAAACAACCTGCAGAAGCCTGATCACCTGACCATTCCTATGGCAGCAGTCTAAGACTCAGACATTTCACCGTCCCTGCACCTTATTTCTTGATAAACGAGCGAACAAAAAGACATGCCATTATCGCAATATATCAATTCATTAAAATTCATTGAAATTCATTAATCCCCTTCTCCTTCCGGGCATAAAAAGGGCTGAACGTTGAATAACGTCCAGCCCTTCTCTCTTAAGCGTCCCATTAAGCGTTCCAATACCCTAATAAAATATCAAACATCCCTCTTCTTATGATATAAGCTTAAGACTATTCCAGGTCCAGTTCTGCTGAAGTCTCTTCCCTCGCTACCGCAACTTCGTCCATGGGTGAAGCAGCTGCTGAAGGTGTTCTGACTTTCTTCATTCTCGAGCTCACAAGCCCCTCTTCCGTAATGACAATTTTCTGTGGAATCTTGTACGGAGGCAGCTTGTCCTGGCAGTACGACCAGATCAATCGTCGCAGCTCGGCAAGCGTGCAGTCTGACGCGAGCTTAACGGTGGCCTTCACCTTCTGCCCTGTGATGCTGCTCGGTTCTCCTGTAATCACGGCTGCCTGGATGCAGTCCATCTGTTCCAGAATGCTCTCCACTTCGGCCGGATACACCTTACGCCCGCCTACATTAATGATCTCGGAGCGGCGGCCGAGGATACGGATATACCCCTGTTCCAGTACCGCTTCATCCCCTGTGCGCAGCCATCCGTCGTCGGTAAATGGCGACGGGGCGTTCAGATAACCGATCATGGCTGTTTCTGTCCGGATCTGAAGTTCTCCTTCAACTACCCTGAACTTGACGTGATCATCATGAATGGCAAACAGCAGCGATCCTGGCTCCTTGGAACGTGTCGGCAGAATGCCGAGTTCAGACATACCATAAGCCTGTATCGTTCGTATCCCAGGGAACCGTCGATTCCAGGCGGCCAGTACCGTTTCGGGCATGACCTCTGACCCGTAGGAGACAACTTCAAGACTCGATAGATCGTATGCCTCATCATTTCGGCCGAGCAGCAGCAGATTCATGAATGTTGGAGAAACCGGGAGAGCCTGAACTCGATGCTTCTCAATCGTCCGGCATACTTCCTCGGGGGAACGATCCGCAATAATGCACAGGCAGCCTCCACTGGACAGCGATTGCAGCATTGTATTTACCCCGCCGATATGGTCAAACATCATGAACGGAATCGTTCGCAATGGCCGCACCTGCCGACGGAAACGCTGTAAGAGCCGATCTGCACGATGAACCGTGGCCTTGCTCACACCTGTCGATCCGGATGAGAAGAGCACGAGTCCACCCACACCTTCCTGCTCAAGCGCAGCCAGTAAAGCAGGAAGCGAACTGGCATTAGACTTATGCCGGATTGATAACCTGCCATTTTCAATGCCAAGACGCCACTTCACTTGTGCCAGCTGAATATATTCCTGCCGTTTGGCTTCAACCAGATGGAGGTCCATGGGCAGCACAATGCACCCCTTACCAAGAAGCGCGATGAACGCTGCGGCCGCATAGGGAGAGTAGTCCTCCTCCAGCGTCACGAGCTGTCCACGCAGTCCTTCTGCCTCAATCCTTTCCCCCATCATCACGATCTGATCAAGCAGCCATGCGTAGCTATACTCCCGATCTTCCCAGATGAATGCCGGACGCTCCCCCTGTTCTACGAATCGCTCCAGCAGGAATTGAACGCTCATCCCGCATCCTCCTCCTGATCAGGCAGCCATTGCCATTCCAGATAACTCACCAGCGAATCAACCGTTTGATACGGACTCTCCGGCAACGAGGCTGCGGCCATCTCGGAAAGTGCGGCTCCTGCTCCCGTTCCCCATTCGTCTTCAAGCCCCTGTTCGACGACAGCAAGCAAGGACACCAGCTCCAGTGAATCCAGTTGTCCATCGCGGCCATATAGCGGTGCGTTCCCACCCTTGTCGAGGGATATGGTCGTATTATGGTACGTATTCAGTTCCCGGCAGCTATCCAGCACAATGCGGAGCAGGGCATCCCTGTAGCCATTTTCGGTTCGCGGAACCATCTGCCGATTGAAGCACGCCTCCTGCGGGACAGCACTTCGGAGAGCTTCGTACCAGCGCCATTCATCGGCTATCAACTGATGAATTACCCTTGTTAGCTGTACCCGCCAATCCGCCCGCTGCTTGATCCGACCGACCTGAAGCAATTGGTTTGCTTTCTCCCAACGTTCAATGATTGCCTCAAACGCTACGGAATACTGATCCAGTGGAGAACCAAGCCATAGCGCGGCTTCTTGAAGCAGATCACGGAGAAAATAACGGCTCCAGCGCATATCAAACAGCAGATTCGATACCAGTGTGTCATTCGGTTGATTCCCTGGATTCCCTGAATTCCCTTCCTCCCCCTCCTGCAGTGCCTTCATCAAATGAAGGGATACTCCCTGTCCAAAATGATAGCTGCGTTCCCCTTGGGTAACGGTCCTGCCCGTCATAAATTCGTTAATCTGTGTTGCAAGCGCCTTGGTCAGCATGTCACGATAACCGGAGGAATCAAGCTTTCCGGTTGCACGGACGTCCATGGTGCCATAGGTACGCAGCTTCTCCTTACGCTTGGCAGGAGCTAGCTCGGGTATGCTTTGGTTTCCTTTCCAGAATTCATGAAAGGCTTCTTGGGAGACCTTTCCCATATATTTCGAGGGAACCGGATCATAGACGTGAAAATGCTCATCCTCGATGCCATACACTGCAATCCAGTGATCTACCAGGTGCAGACGAGAGCCTGGTTTGACATGTTTGCGGATGTACTCGGGGTTCTGATAATCTTCGCAATAAGGCAGATGATAACTGGTTCCCGTAGCGAGAAAGAGTCCCCCTTCGCCTATATGCTGCCGCATATGCACCTTCCCCTCCTCGAAGCTGCCCAGCTCCCGTTGGCCGTACATCTCCCAGATCGGTTCCTCATAGTCCAGCTTGTGAAAATAAGGCTTCACCAGTCCGTTATCCGCGCACGAAGGAAGGCAGTACAATCGGCTTGCGGCGAGCAGAGCCAGGCTGCTGATCGACCCTTGCCGCAGAAGCACCTCATGAATCAGAGGAAAGTTGCAGGGATAGTAATACGGGATGTCCATTACTGGAGCGAACGATTGGATCATCATGATCATTGACCTCCTGTTCCCGCTTTGACAGTCGAACTGCCCCAAGACTGGATGTGGTAATGTACTGACATGTTATCTGTTGCCCGAATGACCCGATTGGCTACTGGCATACCACTTTTGTCCGTCTCAAAACGCCGGAAACCGCGTGTGAACCGGAAGGAAAAACCGCTGTCGCGCGGAACAGGGTAACAGCCTTCATAACGCCCCGTTCCCGTACGAACCAGCTTCATGCCCATCCCTCCATATATGGATTCAGCTGGTTCCTCTTCATTTTCCACTTCGGCACAGATACATACCTCAACGAGAGCAGAGAGTTCAGGAATAACGGTATACTGACGAGTCGTTGATAACTCTCCTACGGTCAGGGTGATGAGCGCACTGCCTGGGCCGACAGCCACCAATTCACCATTCGGACGTACTTGAAGCACATCCGGATGACTTGTTGTATAGCTCCCTTCGAGCAGGCTCTGCACCCAGCCGCTATCATAGTGAAGCCGTGCATTAATGCACATGTTCATTCCACCGGATAAACCAATGATCTCTCTGCCTTGCATTTCCAATGCCACAGGTTGGCCTACTTCGCCGAACATGTACAGTAAAGGAAGGTCGACTCGTGCGCCCCAATCGGATTCCTGATGACAGGCCTCCGGTTGCTCCAGAAAAGCCATGCGATCCCGAGTTCCGATCCCTCTCTCAAGTAATTCATGAGCAACCTTTCTTACCTGGGAGGGCAGGAAGAGTCCTTCTGCATCCCCAATGTCCATCCACATTTGCACGTCTGGCACCTTATCCGGCAAGCGATACATGGCTTCTTCCAACAGACCGCTGTCCGACATTTCATCCAGCTGCACATCTACCAAAAATGGCGACATCATGACCAGTTTTCCGAAAACCTCTGGATTCCGCATGCCCATATGAAGTGTACATAGTGCCGCTGCTGATGAGCCAAGCAGCCCTGTATTGGACTTGTCTGGAAGCGTACGGTATCGATGGTCGATCAGGGGCTTCAATTCATGAATGATGAAATGCTCGTATGCACCCCCTGAACAACCCACGCTAATCGCTTCCCTCTCGGGTGCAATGAAGTGATAGAACTCGTTGTGCGTAACCGGGCGAACATGTGCAATGCCAACCATAATCAGTGGCTCGATCCGCCCGGCGGTAATTAGCTCGTCCACCGCTCGATCCATATGCCACGTTTCATTACCGGGTCCAGATGGACCAAAAGCCCGCTGACCAGCATGAACATACAGAACAGGATAATGGCGATCCGTCTGCTCATGATAACCTGGCGGGAGGTAAACATAAATATTGCGGACATTGCCCAGCTGTGACGCACGAATACCTTCCAGACATTCAATGACCGATTGTGTATTCAAATGATCATCAACCGCCTCTCTTCTCCGGATTCCCCTGATTTGATTCATAAATCAGGTTATTGCACTTCCCTTACTCCATCCCCGCCATGCTGCATGCACAAACAACCCCGCCTCAGTAGAGACGGGGTTGTTTCAAGACACATCAATGTCCTAAAATACATGGCCCTCATATTGGTGGATCTGCGAATAGTTTAAGTCCCGGATCGCCATTTGTAAATATGAAAATAGAAAAAAAATGCTTCTAAAAAAGTTATTGACATAACTGTAATTTTTTCTTACGATAACGATGTGATCATAACTCGAGGGCCATGCTTTTAAACCCAAGCGGTTTAGGACAACCCCGGTAACTCCCCAGGAGATACCGGGGTTGTTGGCGTGTCGAAGGAGGGAAGTCTTTAAGCCACAAGAATGTCTCCTCGTACAATTGTAAGCGCTATTATCCAAGAGCCAGGTTAGTTGTTTTTGTTGAAAACTACTACATTCATGAAGGGTGGATTACCATGTTTCAAATGGCCAAACGCGTTCTCCTCAGTACCACACTAACGTTCAGCCTGCTTGCCGGCAGTGCATTGCCTTTCCTGCCTGCTTCCGCGATTTATGCCGATGCGGATACGGCTGTCACCAACAAGCAGAATTTCAGTACCGATGTCATCTATCAAGTTTTTACGGACCGGTTTTTGGATGGTAACCCATCGAACAACCCTACCGGAGCTGCCTTTGATGGCACATGCAGCAACCTGAAGCTGTACTGCGGCGGTGACTGGCAGGGGCTGATTAACAAAATCAATGACAACTATTTCAGTGACCTGGGTGTCACAGCCCTCTGGATCTCCCAGCCTGTCGAAAATATTTTCGCTACCATCAACTACAGCGGTGTAACCAATACGGCCTATCACGGCTATTGGGCACGGGATTTCAAGAAGACCAATCCATATTTCGGAACCATGACCGATTTTCAGAATCTGGTAACCACCGCCCATGCTAAAGGCATCAAAATCATTATTGATTTCGCGCCAAACCATACGTCCCCTGCCATGGAAACCGATACCTCCTTCGCCGAGAACGGCAAACTGTACGATAACGGCAGCCTGGTTGGCGGGTACACCAATGATACGAACGGATATTTCCACCACAATGGCGGCTCCGATTTCTCCACTCTTGAGAATGGCATTTACAAAAACCTCTACGATCTGGCCGATCTGAATCACAATAACAGCACGATCGATACATATTTCAAAGACGCCATCAAGCTGTGGCTGGATATGGGTGTGGACGGCATCCGTGTCGATGCGGTCAAGCACATGCCTCAGGGCTGGCAGAAGAACTGGATGTCATCTATCTATGCACACAAGCCGGTATTTACTTTCGGCGAATGGTTCCTGGGATCTGCTGCACCCGATGCGGATAACACAGATTTTGCTAATGAATCTGGTATGAGTTTGCTTGATTTCCGTTTCAATTCGGCTGTGCGCAACGTGTTCCGGGATAACACATCCAACATGTACGCGCTGGATTCCATGCTTACGGCTACGGCAGCAGATTACAATCAGGTGAATGACCAAGTCACTTTCATTGACAACCATGATATGGACCGTTTCAAAACGAGTGCGGTGAACAACCGCCGTCTGGAACAGGCGCTGGCCTTCACGCTGACCTCACGCGGCGTACCTGCCATCTACTATGGTACCGAGCAGTATCTGACCGGGAACGGCGACCCGGATAACCGGGGCAAAATGCCTTCCTTCTCCAAATCGACCACAGCGTTCAACGTGATCAGCAAGCTGGCACCTCTGCGCAAATCCAACCCGGCGATTGCCTACGGTTCCACACAGCAGCGCTGGATCAACAATGATGTATATATCTATGAGCGCAAGTTTGGCAAAAGCGTTGCCGTCGTTGCCGTTAACCGCAATCTCACGACGCCAACCAGTATCACTAACCTGAATACGTCGCTTCCATCAGGAACCTATACCGATGTGCTCGGCGGCGTGCTGAACGGAAACAACATCACGTCCAGTGGAGGCAATATTTCTTCCTTCACGCTCGCAGCAGGAGCTACCGCTGTGTGGCAGTATACGGCAAGTGAAACAACGCCAACCATCGGTCACGTTGGCCCTGTCATGGGTAAACCAGGTAACGTCGTTACCATCGACGGACGCGGGTTCGGTTCCACCAAAGGTACCGTCTACTTCGGTACAACAGCCGTTACGGGCTCAGCCATTAACTCATGGGAAGACACTCAGATCAAAGTCACCATTCCACCAGTAGCAGGCGGTGACTATGCAGTGAAAGTAGCTGCCAATGGTGTGAACAGCAACGCCTATAACGATTTCACCATCCTTAGCGGCGATCAGGTATCGGTGCGGTTCGTCATCAACAATGCCACAACTGCGCTGGGTGAAAACATCTACCTGACAGGTAACGTGTCCGAACTGGGTAACTGGACCACAGGTGCTGCTTCCATTGGACCGGCTTTCAATCAGGTCATCCACGCCTACCCGACTTGGTATTACGACGTAAGTGTTCCGGCCGGGAAACAGCTGGAATTCAAGTTCTTCAAGAAAAACGGCGCTACCATTACGTGGGAGGGTGGATCCAATCACACCTTTACAACACCGACGAGTGGTACTGCCACAGTAACGGTAAACTGGCAATAACTAGCCATAATCCATTAATGAAGCCCGGAGCAGCGCTTATACAGCGTACGCTCCGGGTTTTGACGTTTGATCTGTTTCTGGTTTATCGGTAAATTCGAATGGACTTCAATGTGGTCGCGGCAAGGATTCCGGTTGCGAGCAGCAGCATGCCGAGTCCCTCCAGCACAGCCGCTGCCCCCCACTGATCAGCCATCACGGAGACAGCTGTCAATCCCAGGATAGGTGCCGTGCTTGTAATTGTACCGACAACACCGTAGATTCTCCCCTGCAGCTCATCGGGTACCGCTGTTCTTAGCATGATCTGGGTGAGCATTGTGCAGCAGGCAAACATTGCTCCACCGCCCACGATGAGCGGAAGTGCCAGTATGGGAGAAGTTACTTGTGACAGGAGAATATAGACCGGCCCCAGTACCAGCAGTCCGATGAATACCCATCGTCCTCTTCGCTTCATTCGTTTCCCCGAAGCAATCAACACTCCCGAACCAATCATATAACCGAGTGGAATACACGTTTCAATCAATCCAAACTGCACGGGGTCTGCTTCCCATACCTTGACTGCCATCACCTGAACTAGCATCATAGCCGACATGAAAAATAAAATCAGCAGTGGATTAAGCAATACAATCGACCGAATTAGAGGACTGCGATAGATATAGGAGAATGACCCCCGCCATTCCTGAACGAAAGTGGCCTGCTTATCGCCCGACCGCTTTACCTCCGGGAAACGACCAGCCATCAGTACACATACCGCCGATAGAAGAAAAGTGGCTCCTGTAATCAATATGGCGACAAACCCGCCAAAGGCGGCAACGGCGACTCCGGCTGCCGCGAGTCCGCTGATTCGGGCCAGGTTATCCACCAGATGAATGGTCCCCGTAGCTTGCTGAATTTGCTCCCTGCCCACCATGCTTGCCACAGACGCGTGGAATGCAGGCGCCTGAAACAGGCTGGAGAACATGGAAAGTGAGAGCATCAGCAGCAGCACAGGAAATGGTACATGCAGCCCAAACAAACTCACTGCGATGAATATGGCCATCACGCCCCGAAATACATCTGAGGTCAGCATCAGCTTCCGGCGATCCAACCGATCAGCAACGGTACCTGCGATTGATCCAAATAAAAAACTGACCGCCATGTTGCAGATTTGAACGGCAGCCATGCTCTTGGCACTTCCAGTCGTCTGGAGCACCCATAGACTGATGGCAATACCGTTAAAGCAGTCTCCGAACACGGAGATCCCATAGCCGTATAAAATCCTGCGGAAAGTGACATGCTGCCAGAGCTTTGGTGGAATGCTGTTTTCGCGCAGCACGGCTTGTCCATCTTCATGTCCAATCGCCTCGGGCTCAGTGGACGGTATTATTCCCATACATCCCTTTCCTCCCCTAATTAAGATGGAGCCCTATGCAAAATCAGGCACTTCCGTTGTCATGTCCGTCGAAAAAAAGACATGACATGGCGGAAGTGCCTGAATGTGCGGCCGCGTCGAGGCGGCCATCTATGCTGTTAATGGCACGGCATTATCCTTTGGAAGCACCTGTTGTGAGCCCCTGGACCAGGAAGCGCTGAAGGAACACGAACAACAGCGTAATCGGTATCGCGATCAGCACAGCCCCTGCAGCAAACATAGTGAAATTACTGTCCTGGTACCGATTGACCAGATCCCACATGCCTACTGCAAGCGTCCAGTTTTCCTTTGTCCGCAGAACAAGCCGGGCGAAGATGAAGTCCATCCATGCACCAGTGAAGCTGGTTAGCGCCACATAGGTCAGCATCGGTTTGGATAATGGCAGGATGATGCTGGTGAACACCCTCAGGTGACTCGCACCATCAATGCGTGCTGCCTCATCCAGACTGCGTGGAATCGTATCGAAGAATCCTTTGACGATAAATCCGCCGAGTACTGCTCCGGAAGAATACACCAGGATCAACGCGGCATGCGTATCGAGCAGCTTGATCTGCAGCAAAATGATATAGATCGCGATCATGCTCATAAAGCTCGGGAACATGCCGAGAATCAGCATGGTGGAAAGAATCGTCTGCCGCCCGCGAAACCGGAAACGGGATAGGGCATACATCCCAAGTGTTACCATCAGTGTGGAGAAGATCATGGTGAAAAAGGCAATTTTCAGCGTGTTCAGATACCACCTGCCATACATGAAGGATGGATTGTTGAACAATTCGCCATAGTGGGACAAGGTAAAGGCTTCAGGCCACAAGCGCTCACTGAACAGTGCCGCACCAGGTCGCAGGGAAGAGAGAAAGATCCACAACACCGGATAGACGGAGACCACGGCAATGATGATCAGCAGCACATAACTAAGCGTTAGCCGCAGCGGATTATTGCGTTTCTTCATTGAATCATGTCCTCCTCCTTGAACGATTTGGAGCGACGGAAATTCCAGATGGAAAACGACGCGATAATAATGAAGATGATGATGCCCACCGCTGAAGCCATGTTGTATTTGTTGTTGTCCAGCGTAAGCTTGTAGAGCCAGGTCACGAGCAGGTCTGTTGCTCCCGCATACTGGTAGTCGCCTCGTAACGGATTACCGTTGGTCAGCAGGAATATGACATTGAAATTGTTGAAGTTTCCAGCAAATTGCATGATAAGCACCGGAGTTGTTGCAAAAAGGATGAATGGCATGGTGATGATCCGGAATTTCTGGAATGCGGATGCTCCATCCACTTCGGCGGCCTCATACAGATCACGTGGAATCGCCGTCAGAACGCCAAGGATCAGCACCATGCTGACCGGAATACCGATCCACATGTTAACTACAATGACCGTGACCTTGGCCCAGAACGGATCGGTCAGCCAGGGCAGTCCCTCCAGACCAAAAGCTCTCATATACGTATTAATTGGACCGAATTGACCATTGAACAGGTTCCGCATGAGCAGCAAGGAAATGATCTGTGGTATGGCATAAGGGAGAATGAAGATCGTCCGCCACAGCTTTTTGAACCGGATGCCTCGCTGCTCAATCAGCAGCGCTACAAGTACCCCGCCAAAATAAGTGGTCACGGTTGCGAGTATCGCCCATATCACCGTCCATGTTAATACGCCATAAAAGGTGTGACTCCATGATTTGAGCTGAATCAGGTCACTAAATGTCTTGAACCCTACCCAATCCACGAGCTTGGCAGGCGGAATATGATCCGGTGCCGAGTAGTTGGTAAACGCGAGGGTGATCGTAAACAGGATCGGCATGATCGTGAAGAACAGCACCCCCAGAGCCGGAATGGACAAAAACAGATACGGAAAATTTTTGTCCATCATGTTACGGAGTGAAGCTGCCGCTCCCAGTGTTTTCTTTCCTTCCTCCCTCGCAAGTCCCGTAAGGTACGCATCACGGATGTTCAGGATGTAGACAATGATAAACACAAAAAACACGAGCAGCACAATAATTCCCTCTAACAGTAAAAAGATTGAATGGTCGCCCCGCTGAAGCACCGTAGACCCATTCACTTTGACAAAACGCTGCGTATTTTCCCCCAGTGTCCATATTCCCCATACGGCCTGCGACAAGCGGGGAAGCAGGTAAGCAAGACCTGCCCCCTCCAGTAACAGTAAGAAAATTCCCTTGATCCATTGCCGGTTGTACAGCTGTCCTAGACCCTGCAGTATGATGGATAATATGGCCGCTGTCATCCGGTGCTGCTTTTCCCTGCTTTGCGGAGCAGACACCGGGACATGCTGCTGTTTCATTCGCTCTCTCCTCTCCACCTTCTCCTTACCAGGTGCTCCGTCCGATTATTGAACCGTTGCCAGACTCTCTTGGATCTGCTTCACGGCGTTATCCAGCGACGCCTTCACATCCTTGCCGCCATCCCAGATATCGGTCATGGCTGAAGTGATCGGACCCCAGACGCTATCCATTGCTGGAAGCGAAGGCATCGGCGTCGAATTGTTGAATTGTTCGAGGAACGCCTTGTTGATCGGATCCTCCTGCACCTTCGGATCAGCTGCCACGTTGGAGTTGGCCGGAAGCGTACCATTCATTTCAAAATTGGTCATCTGTGCCTCTTCGTTGGAGAGGAAGGCCGCGAAAAGTTTGGCTGCGTTCGGATACTGGGTAAACGCATTCACGTAATAGGCTTTTACGCCGGAGAACGAAGTCATCGGCTTGCCATCGATCGCTGGGAGCGGCGCAACACCGAAATCAATACCTGCATTGCGATAGTCGGCAATCGTCCAAGGACCGTTAATGTCCATAGCCAGCTTCCCACTGGAGAACAATCCTTTTTTGATATCATAGTTCACGTCACCCATCTTGAGCGGCAGCACTTCCGACTTCAGTGTCTTCAGGAACTCCCCACCCTTCTGGGCTCCTTCGTTATTCAGGCCAAGATCTTCGCTGTTCATTCCGTTATCCCCGAAAATATAGCCGCCTTGGGAAGCCAGGAACGCATAATTGTAATAGAACTGCTGCAATTCCCACATGAGGGCATATTGGTTGGATTTCACATCATTAAAGGTTTTGGCGAAGCTGACAATCTCCTCAAAATTCTTCGGCGCTTCCGGATAAAGTGTCTTGTTATAGAAGAGAGCGTACGTTTCCACACTGTACGGATATCCGTATAAGATGTCCTTAAACGTGACGGCCTTCAGCGCATTTTCGCTGGTGTTCGCTACCGTCTCTGCCTCGAATATATCATTGGGCAAAATAAGACCTGCCTCTGAAGCGCTTCCAATCTTGTCATGCGGGAATACGACGACATCTGCTGCGAGGCCTGCGGGACCGTCCGTTGTCAGCTTGGTTACCTGATCGGTAGGAGGCAGCTCCTCCATCTTCACGGTTACACCATACTTTTCCTCAAACAGCCTGGCTCTTTCCTCTACAAAACTCTGTTGGTTCTTATCTTCCCAGATGACCAATGTTGCGCCTTCTTCCGGCTGAAGATTTTCGGCTGTCAGCTCTACAACTTCCTCCGTATCTCCGGTTCCCCCCGCTGCCGGAGAGTTCGTTCCACCACCAGCCGAGCATGCGGCCAATGTAAAGGCCATGATGACGGACAATGTTGCCCCTTGCCATTTTCTCATGTAAATGTCCCCTTCCCTCTGTTTGGTTCAACCAGTCTCGCGCTCTCCACCCTTGATTGGTACGATTGATGCAGGTTTTGCAATCCATGTTCGCTTTTGCACAAACGTTTGCTCAAATGGAAGACAAGGATACTTCTAAGTATGTATTCAGGGAGAAATATTCTAAGATGCAGGCTAAATCCACTTATGTAAGCGCTACAACAACAATCAAATCATACAATATCAGGCTTTCTTTGCACAAACGTTTGCACAAGCCATATTCGTTCAATTTTATCCATATTTCTTGTTTTAACGCCAGTAATTTCCTGTTTGCTTGATCTGTCTTCTTCTTCCTTATTTTTACTTCCCCTGTATCCTGCAAGCTGCAGTTTGCAATTGATTTATCGAATCTGTTGCATTACCATAGGAGAATGTTGAAATGATGGATCAGAAGGGATTTTTCACATGATTACGATCAAAGATATTGCCAAAATGGCGGGTGTCTCCCCTTCTACAGTTTCACGGGTGATTTCCAACCATCCCAGAATCAGCACCGAGACGTCTCTCAAAGTGAAGCAAATTATGAAAGAACTGAATTACCATCCCAATATCATGGCCAAAAGCCTTGTATCCAAGACGACCCAAACCCTTGGCATCATGCTTCCGCGTCCTGCAGAAGAATTGTTTCAGAACTACTTTTTCGGAGAACTGCTGCGAGGAATTATTACGCATGCCACCCGCATGAATTATGAACTGCTGCTGACCACCGAAACGTCATCAGACAATGAATTGCATGCGATTTCCCGCCTGGTTCATGGACGGAGAGTGGATGGCATTCTGCTGTTAGGCTCCAAACGGGACGACCCAATCATCTCCTTTTTGGAGGAGGAAAAGTTTCCTTTCGTACTAATCGGACGCAGCGAAGCTCACCCGGACGCGCCCATGGTTGATAACGACAACGTACAGACCGCTTATGATGCGACCCAGCATTTAATCGCTCAAGGGCATACACGGATTGGATTCGTCAGCGGCCCGCCGGACATTACGTTATCGCATGACCGCATGCAAGGATACCAAAAGGCACTTGCCGAAGCGGGACTTCATACCAATAACGACTGGATTGTGGAAGGTGAATTCCTACAAGAGAGTGGATTCCGAGCCATGTCATTGTTCATGGCCCTGCCGGACAGACCTACCGCCATCGTCGTGATTGATGACAATGTTGCTTTTGGCGTACTTAGAGCTCTTGCCGAACTTGGTTACCGTGTACCTGAAGATATCAGTGTAGTCAGCTTTAACAACATTGCCTTATCAGAACTGGCTTCTCCGCCTTTAAGCTCCATCGATATTGGAACCTACCAACTTGGTTATACTGCCGTTCAAGTGTTGTTGAAAATTCTGAACAGGGAAACGCTGCCTCAGAATCCGGTCATTATTCCGCATCGTTTAATTGTGCGTGAATCTTCTCTCTTTTCGAAGTCTAAACCGGCCTCCATTTGAACGATTTTCGAGCTTCGTTAGAGCAATGCAAACGTTTGTCCTATTACTTGAATTGCCTATAGTTAGTAGCGATGGATGGCAGCAAAAAAAGAAGCCGCAGCATGCGGCTTCTCGTTTACATATCATTATACAATTTATACTATGAACGGATTAATAGGAATTCCAGCCTGAGTCCGCTTCAATCACAGTTCCGTTCACGAAGCTGGACTCGTCCGAGCCGAGGAACAGCGCTACCTTGGCAATCTCTTCACTTGTTCCTATGCGTGGGTTGATCGCCATGCCCAGTTGTTGTCTCGACGCACCGAATTGGCTGATCCCTGCCATGGAGGAACCGATATTCGTTGCTACCCCACCCGGAGCGATGGCGTTGCAGCGGATACCTTGCTCTGCATACATAAACCCTGTGTTTTTAGTGAATCCGACTACAGCATGCTTCGAAGCCGTGTATGCCGCTCCAGCACGTCCACCATGCAATCCGCCTGCCGAAGCAACGTTCACGATGACGCCGTTTTGCTTTTCCTGGAAGATCGGCAGCACTTTGCGCGTTGTACGCATTACGCTCGTCGTATTCACTGCAAAGAGTCGCTCCCACTTCTCATCCGTTACTTCAGCTGCCGGCTCCATGCCATCCATAATCCCTGCATTGTTCACCAGAATGTCCACTGTTCCGTACGTGCTAACTGTCGTATCGATAAGGTTTTGCACATCCTCTTCTTTGGCCACATTGGCCAAAACCACGATGGCTTCACCACCTTGGGCTTTGATCTCATTGACGACCGTCTGTGCGGACTCCTCGTTGATATCGGATACAACCACTTTGGCCCCCTCTTGTGCATAGAGCGTTGCGATTGCTTTCCCCATGCCTGAACCTGCGCCTGTAACTACTGCTACTTTATCTTGAAGTTTCATCTCATGTATCCTCCTTTGTGTATTCGTTTACAATAAGTTAACAAACAAATGTTCATTAGCTCCTATCCTTAGTATAATAAGTCATAGCATTCTGGTTCAATCAGTAAAAGCTTTCCCGATTGTACGTTAATCAACACTATTGGGCATAAATGTACTTTTATTCTAAATAGGCCTTTCTCAGGAGGATTCCACATGTCTGATAATTCCAATTCAATGGATAGAAGAATCAAGAAATCAAAAGCTGCACTGAAGGATGCACTCATCCATTTGATGCAAAAATATCCCTTTAAAGAAATTTCCATCACGGATATTGTCCAGCTTGCGGATCTGAACAGAGGCACCTTCTACCGACATTATCAATACAAGGAAGACCTGTTTGATGAGATTATTGATGATGTGATACAGGATCTAGTCACTTCTTTTCGCAAACCCTATCAAGGTATGGAAAAGTTCGAGGTTGGTCTGATGCCCTCTTCGGCAATCACCATATTTGAGCATGTGCATCAGCACGCACAATTCTACACGCTGGTTGTGAAATCCGAGGCTTCTTCCAACTTTCAGCGCATGATCTGTGATGTTCTTCGGGATCTCTCCTTACAGGATCTGAATCAAATTTTCCCGCAGCACATCAACCCTGAACTGCTGGCAAGCTATCAGTCTCATGCGATATTCGGCATGATCCTGGAGTGGATCAGACAGGATTTCAAGCACACCCCCGCTTACATGGCCGAGGAGTTATTCAAGATCATTCATTACCGGCCTGACAATGTCGTGTTGAAAGACTGAAAATTGATATCGCTATATTTCCCTATAGTATGGGGATCGAGAAGAATTTCGAGAAAGCTTCACAACCAAAATGATGTAAATACATTCCTGTAACTTTTGCTGAATCTATGTTAGATTATCATCTGGAATAATATTACATACACAGACAGGGGACATTTCGCTTGAAGAAAACATGGTTATTATCATCAATTGTAAGTCTTTCTCTACTCGGTGGAGTACTTATGCCTATGGGGTCATATGCAGCTGCAGCAGATGATGTAAACCCTACATATTCAGATGAGTATGATATCTACGAAGAGGATACGATTACAGATGACAACTGGTACGAGGATTTCGCCGAGGAAGAACCAGAGCTAACGGCAGAGCAACTGGAATTTGAAAATTACCTTGATCAGGTTTTTGCTCTTGAATCCTATGAGGAAAAAGCTTTTGCCGCTTTGGAAAGCATCGGCTCCAGTGTTAACTCAAGTAATCGCAAATCCATGTATCTAAAACTTACGAATACAGTTATCCCCAACTATACAAAATATGTATCCAAGTTAAAACAAATCAAGCCTAGCAATCCGGAACTGAAGAAAATCCATGCCACATATGTTAAGGGGAGCTACAATCAACTTGAAGGATACTTGCTGTACAAGAAAGCGGTATCCAAGACCAAAGTGAATTATACCCTACTTAAACAAGGCAATGCTAAAGTAACCACTGGAGACGAACTACTTGATTATACCCAACTACAACTGTACGCCTATGCAAGAAAAATGGGATATGATATTTAAATGTTATACGGAATATCATCAGGGAGTCATTAATGCTGTTATTGTCGAGCTCATCGATAATGCCGCATCTTATTAAAATTCAAAAAGCGACCTTTCTCCAATTTAATTGGGAAATGGTCGCTTTTGAATTACAGAATGTATAGGAAAATGTGATGCAATCCCCGTTCCACTCTTGATCACAACCCCAGCTTCTGCCCTTTCTCCAAGCGCTGAATCTGCTGCTCTCCGGTATCCGCGAGTTCACGGAACTGGTTGATCGTCTCCCGCATCCGCGGTAGTGCCTCCTGCTTATATACACTGATGGAATCCAGTGCAGACAGGACATCCGTGAAGGCCTGCTTCATCGTATCGACGGAAATGCTGGCATCATACGCCTGCTTCTGAATGGCGATACCCTGGTCCTTCAGCATCTTGGACGTGCCTGCGATCAGGTCATTGGTCGTCTGATTCAGCAGCTCGATCTTCTGCAAAACAATCTTCTGATTGTACAGCGCACTGGCAACGGTAACGGCAATTTTCAGTGCCGAGATCGTCACATTCTTGGCCCGGTCGACTCCGCGGATCAATTCCTTGTTGTTGCGGATCACCACCTCAATCGCCATGATGCCCTGCTGGTTCACAACCAGCATTTGCTGCAGATCCATGACCCGCTGACGCAGCGGGAACAGCACTTCTTCGGTGATAAACCGGACTTTCTCCGGGTCCTCATTCCGAACCTTCGCGGCTTCAATCTGTCCGTCGATTGACTCATCCATGAGCACGCCGAGCTGGATTTCCTTTTGCAATCGTTTGGTCAATTCCCTCAGTGTATGCTGCTCGATCTCCAGTGTTGTATTATCGTTACGCAATGTTGCCCTGCCTTTGTCCAGGGAGGTCACGATATCCGCGATGACTGCATCGGCCTTCTGGTATTTGAGAAAATAAGCCCGCAGCGGATTGAACAATTTGCCGAGGAATCCGGTCTTGGCGAAATCGACCACGCTGGGGTCGAGATCCTTGAGCTGCATGTGCAGCTCGGTCAAGCCTTTGGCGACCTGACCGCCCTCGTCTCCCGTCTTGGACAGATGTCCAACAGAGACTTGAAGCAGCGCGTTTTTCTCCGAAGAGGATCTCATGGTGTTCATGCCAAAGCCTTCAATGGACTGTAAAATCTCCTTGCGTTTATCCAGGGATTCCAGATCCAGTGACATGATCATCTCCACGTTGGCGTTCGCCACCTGCTGCAGCTCCGCCACCTCGGCCGGAACGGGCTTCACCTCTTCCTCGATAACCTTCTGAATCTCCTTCTGGCTGGGTATTTCCATCGAAAACGACATCCAAACTCCCCCTTAAATTAAGAGCTATATAAATAATGTAACTTACACTAGTTCACTTCGAGTGCAGCACCATCTTCCAATCGCTGTTATCCCCGGATTTCTTTATCTTTCTTATAAAGGTAAATCCGGGGATAAAGGCGAACGCTCCGCTTTTCCAGATTGGTTCTGCTCTCTCCGTTTTCGTGTAAATTTGAAATTCATTTTAATAGAAATATTTACATCTGTACGTTAAACAGGTTTCCGATCTTGTACACGACATCATCTGTATCGGCATTGATGCTGGCTGCTTCGTTAATGCTGGAAATGCTCTCCAAGGCTTTGATGTCGGCGTTGTATCCGATCGTGTAGATTGGCACTTGGTAGGTCTCGACCAGTTCACGTATATCTTTCAGTGTATGTCCCTCGTTGGTCTCTCCATCACTCAGGACAAAAATCAGCGGTTTCACGTTCGGATCAGCCGCCATATAGTCCTCCAGCATCTTCATGGCTACCACGATACCGTCAAAAGTCGCTGTACCGCCTCCTGCTTGCAAGCTATCCACGGACCCGACGAACATGGACTGCTGGTTCGTATCATACTTGGCAATCGGTAGGTTCACGGTTACCCCACTGGAATATGAAACGAGGCCAATACTATTGTCGGTACCGAGATATTTCTGACCTTTGCGAAGAGATTCCTTCAACCGGTTCAGCGGTTCCCCATCCATGCTTCCGGATACGTCCGTAACGAATACGGCAGCGATCGGTTTACTTCCGTTCTTTTTCTCTTTCCATACCTTCTGCGCGGATAATAGAGTTCCCCCATCGACGGTCGCGAGCTCAGACTTGTAATCCTGCAAACCGTTAAATCCGAACTCTTCTGCCGACTTCTGGTACTTATCCTGAGTGACGAATTCAGCGAATTTCTGGATGATTTCCTGTTTGTTCTGCGGCAGCTGTCCCAGTGCATACAGCGGGCTGTCATGTCTTACACCAAACGGGGTAAAAACATATCCGCTCTTCAGGTCTGCGGTGTTGACGTATGTCTGGTATTCAAGCACAAAGGCATCCAATCGGCCCGACTTCGCGGCTTCACGCATCTGAATGGTTGTGGAAGCCGTAAATGGCACATTGGCCTGGAACTTCTCGAAGCCTTCAATCGCTTTTTCCCCCAGCGGATTGGAGCTATCGTACGTGTTCAATGCCGTCACAAGAAAGTTAAGTCCTGTGGAGCTGGCAAACGGGTCGGTATACCCCATTGCGAGTTCATTGTTGGCAATCGCTTCGGTTACCGTTTTGACGTTAACGGATCCGTAGGTATCCACGAGCGAATCATATTTGGCTTTGGAGATTACAATTCCGGGAACGTTGCCCACGAGCCTATCGGATACCTTCTCCGTCTTCACCCCGCTAGCGGCAACCATCTCGCCCCATAGTTCATTGGAAGGGGTATATGCATCAGGTACGTATTTGCCGGACTTGATATAATCGGCTGCCGTACCGGAAGCAATATTACGGATTTTTACCGATACCGGTTGACCGCCAACTGTAATGTTAGCCTTGTTGAATTCTTCACTGACTTCGGTCAACCAGCCATCTGCTCCGGTGCCTGACTTCTCGATGGAAGAGAAGATCTCTACATACTCGTTCGTGGTATTCTCAACGGTAATCGGGAACTTCGAGATATCCGGGAGGGAATCTGCCACATCAACCGGATCCAGATCAATCTGCCCCTTCACGGGTTCAGCCGTCGCTGGCGCAATGTCCGCGTACAACTTGCCTAATTCTTTGCCTGCATTCTCTGTTGTCACCTGTGTACTGGATTTGCCAAAATTCGATGTCAATGTAATTCCTGCATAGACCAATCCGAACACGAGCACCAGCATCACAATTGATATGAGAAAAAACTTCCCCTTCTTCGCCATAAATGCAACCCCTCACTGTCTGTATAATTTGGTGTGCTTGATTAACTGATCAATGTCCTGCATACAGGGCATCTGTTCAATATTCCCGGCTTCAAAGCTGTCCAGGCGTGATATTTCCAGCAGCAGCTGATCGAGTTTGAGCAGTATTTCTTCATTGGTATGGAGCGAATCTTTCACATAGGATAAATAGTCGTTATATACTTTGGTTTTTTCCAGGAATAATTTTGGCGGTATCTTGGAGGATTTGGATTTCATCAGGGCGGCGTATTCGGCTTCATCGAACACATGGAGTCTATTCAGCACGCTTCGAATGTTGAGATACAGCAGCTTCTCCACTTCAAGCGTGACGGAGGCAAATTTCTTGTAGCTCAGCTCCCCCGGATCGAACCGCTGGTTCAGCACGTTCAGGAGCGTTTCTTTCTTTTTCTTCATCCGGCTTAGTTGGGACAATCCCAGCGTGATATCTTCTTCAAGCACTTTAATGCGTCTGTAAAAAGACAATGCTTCTACATAATCCTCATGGGTCTCGATCTGCTTGACGGGCAGGACCACCGGCTGTCTAAACAGCAGAGTGTAACTTCCGTAAAAGAGGGCCATCACACTCCCGAACAGCAGGGTGACGGACAGCGCAGTGGAGAAGGCTTCACCCCGGAAGCCAAGTCCGATGAAGCCTGGCGAAAATAACAGAACATTGATGACAACAATGCCGAAGATCAGGCCCAGCCATTTTATGTATTTGGTCATGTAACAAGCTGACCTCCTTCCTCGCTATATGATGGACCAATTGTCGATATTTACCACGAAGGTATATCACTCATTGTACATGATGCTGTCTCATTCAGGTCGATGAATGTGGATATTCATAATATACGTGGCCCGGGCTCATCCCATTTCATCTCCATGGACACATGGACAAATTTTGTAATCTCATGACAGCGGGTACAATTCGGACGAAGAAAAACACGGATTTATCCGTTAAAGGAAAAAGAAAGATATACAGGTAATACGTGGAATAAGGAGATTACGTGTCATTTTTTATATAGGACGAGCCGGAAAAAGCAATCAAAAATACTCCGGGCACAGGGCACCGGAGTAACTTAAATAATATTCTATTCCAGCCTGAACAGCTGATGAAAGGGTATCGCCAGATCCGGGAACAGTTTCGATTGAATCGTCTGATCTTCCGTATACAGCCTGCGATCTTGATAGCTCCCATCCTCTAGCGTATATACATGTACAGTCTGGTTGCCTGGATCGACAATCCAGTATTCATGTACACCATATTTCTGATACAAATTAAATTTCTCATTAAAATCCTTTAAGGCAGTCGAAGGAGACAATACTTCTATAATTAAAGACGGTGCACCGTAACAGCCATTTTTGGAGATTTGGTCCTTGGAACAAATAACTGACAGATCCGGTTGTACAACATGATCAGGTGCATCGTATTGTTCATTTTCGCTAAAATACACATCGAAGGGTGCAACAAACACATAGCATTTTTGGTTCTGCAAAAAAGTTCGCAAGGAGAAATGCAGCTCGCCCACGATAAATTGGTGCATAGAGGTCGGTGCCGGAGACATATTATAGGCTTTGCCGTTAATGAGTTCCCATGTTCCTTCCCAGGTCAGCCAATCCTGAAAGCTATAGATACCTTTGTTATCCGGTTTTGCCACACATTCAACCTCCCTGATCCCTAATCGACTTTGTCCTCATTATACCATTGTGTTTGCTGATTTCCATGCGCTGCCGTTTTATGAGATCACGGATTCCGGCTTGCTTCGGGTTGTACGCACCTCTACGACTTTTCCTGCACACCCACGATCACCAATGGCCTGGAATGTTACTGTCACACTGTCTTTACCGGAGGTAACCGTCTCAGGAATATCATAGGTTGCATAGAACACTTCACCAATCTTGTTCATATGAATTCGCTGCTCACCGACTACAGTTCCATCTACCACAATGTTGAACTCTCTGGCATACCTCGTTCCTTCGCGTTCAAATGGCGAATGATCCCCGCCCCAGTAGCCGACGCACAAAACATTGGTACCTGAACTTTCCACGGCCAGTTGATAGCTGAAATATGCTCCGCTGACCCCAAAGGCTTCCCGCCACATATGCAGCCTGTTGCGGCTGTCCGTGTACGAACCGTTATGTTGCTCTGCACGGCAGTTGCTATCCAGATGATGCCCAATCTCATCCTGCTGACCATCCGGCTGCACCCTGTCGATCGTAATATCATTCAGCTCTTTCTCCAGCGCATCACCTTCATCGTTAAACGGCCAGTATACCGTATAAAACTCATGATGCACATCGTAAAACGGGATCAGCTTCACGGGTTCGCCCGTAGACGTGACGTCCTTGCTAAGTTCAAACGTTAACGTACCCGCATCCACGACGCTGATCCACTCCCGGACATCCTCCTGCTCCGTCCAAATCACGGGTACCGGGGCCGTCTTCGGATTCAGGGCCGTCTCATCCACAATGGTATCTTCCGGCAGCCCTTCGCTTCCCAGAGCGCCTGCGAGCACAATGGGTCCATACAGGAAGGCGACTTTGTGGGTATCATCCCTTGACGTGTACTGGCGCAGCGACATCGGCAGGGTAATGGTCACGACATCCCCGGCGGACCATGTGCGCTGGATGGAGAGATAGCCGGCTTCCATCCGTGTATACGGATGTGCCGTATCCCCGTTGACGGTTGCCGTCATTGGCTCCTGCAGCCATGAAGGCACGCGTAGTTTTAGATTAGCCGAGGCGTTGCCTCCGGTGATCGTCAGGGTTACCTTTTCCGAATAAGGAAAGTCGGTTTCAAGCTTCAGGGATAGTCCCTGTGACGTCCAGTCCAGCCCGGATGCGATATACAGGTTCACATACAGATTCTGTTCATCTTCGAAATAGATGGCCTCGGCATATTTGCCCGGGTTCTCCATCCCTGAGCCTGTGCAGCACCACCACGCGGTATCGTGTGTCCCGTAGATTTTGTAATGGCCCTGAAGGGTTGAGGCAAAATACGTTTTGTTACCTGTATCAGGGTCCTGCGTGCCCAGGATGTGATTATAGATAGCGTTCTCATAATAGTCCATGTAGGCACTGTCCGGGTTCCAGGCAAACAGCTGCTTCGTCAGATGCATCATGTTATGGGTACAGCAGCTCTCTCCGGTTTTGATACCCAGGCTCTCCATGCCCTTCGCTTCATAATGTTCCGCAATGCTCGTGGCACCGAACACATAGGAGCGATGATGAATCGTTGTGTCCCAGAAAAACTCAGCTGCCGTCCGGTAGCTCTCATGCGAATGATCCTGATTATAAATTTCGGCTGCTCCGATTACTTTGGGAATCTGAGTATTGGCGTGCTTGCCTTGAAGGTCGTCCTGCTTATGTTCCAGGGGTCCAAGGATCAACTGATGGGTAAACTTGTTAGCAATCTCAAGGTATACGGCTTTGCCCGTGATCCCATACAATTGTGCAAATACCTCATTCATGCCTCCGTGTTCACTTTGAAGCATCGTCTGCATCTGTTCTTCTGTCATCGGGAGCAATCCTTCTACCGCCCAGTCTGCAAATCGAGTAACGACTTCAAGTGCCTGACCGTTGCCTGTCCGTGTATAGGCGTCAATCAGGCCACGATAGATTTTGTGCACGCTGTACCATGGAACCCAGTATTCGCCGATATTGAATCCACCGATATGTTCGGCCCGGAATGCGATATGGAATGCTTCTTCCGTCAATCCGCCGATATATCCGCTGCCTGTTGCCTGCTGTATTCCCGCAAGCTCCGTGACGGCATAGTCCAAAGTTTGTTTGAGTGTCTTGTTGCCTGTCGCCTGATACGTCACAGCCAGAGCAGACAGATAATGCCCCAGGGAATGTCCGCTGATCGTCCGTGCTTCCCAACCGGCATACCGCTCCTTCTTCGCGGTTAACCCATGTGCTTCGTAACACGGAGCCAGAAATCGATCGATATCCAGCGATAACAGGTAACGTTCCCCGACCTCCTGAGACGTTTGGAAAACCCCGTTTAATAGCTGTACGTGCTCCGGACCCAAAAATCCCCGTTTCGTTTCGATCATGACAAATGCTCCTCCTCATTATGTACAGAATGTTATGGTTCCTGATATCTTTCCGGCATCATACGAGAGGGTAAAATCCGTTCTACCCATCAGCTGCTGCACAACCCCCAATTCATACAAACCCTTGAATATCCACATATTATCAAATAAAATACAACTACATCAGACTCATAATCCAAGAAAAGGTGGATAAATCCGTCTTATGCAGAAGCCACTCGAATTTTATCTGTGCGGCAAGTTCATCACGGAAGGCAATTGGACACATATGAAACGGATCATGCCTGTGCATGAGATCATTTTGATGCTGGAGGGAGAAATGTACATTGCGGAGGAGGAGCGGCATTACGTGGTTCGCGCCAATGATCTGCTGTTTCTGAGAGCTGGCCATACCCATTACGGATATCAAGTCAGCGATGCCCCTGTCAGCTTTTACTGGGTTCACTATGACACCTTAGCTGAAGGGTTCGATCGTTATCCCACACATGCGACCATCCCGGTACCCTCCACGGCCAATCAGCTGTTCAAGCAGCTGCTGCATGTCTCGTCCTTCTCCACCGAAGAGGCCGATGCTGCCCTTCTTCTGCTGTTAAAAGAATTGGAACGCAACACAGAGGCTGGTTATCGCCCTCATAATGCGGTTGTTGACCATATCTGCAAGTGGGTTGGTATTCATCTTCATACCGATATCACGGTTAGCAGGATTGCAGAGCATTTTAATTTTAACAAGGATTATATCTCCAAAATGGTAAAACGAGAGAAAGGTATCGGGCTGAAAACCTACATCCTTACCGAGCGGATCAACCGAGCCAAACAGCTGCTGCTCAATACCAATGCCAGTGTTAAGGAAATAGCCGGACAATGTGGATTCTCGGATTACAAACTGTTCCTGCGCATGTTCAAGCAATACGAGGGCAGCACACCAACCGAATATCGGAATAATCTGTATTCCACTCAGCTCAACCGTTTATAATCGATGGATGAGTATGAAATCATAAGATAATCGCATAGACTGACTCATAGAAATTCATGCGTATTCTATAGAATATTTCGATTATTCCGATAAATTTAGTTTTGTTAAAATGTGAAATAACTCTATTTCATCCACCCTATTCAAGAAGGAGAAATTGGAATGACGACAACGGCAGTCACGATTCAACCCGCTTCAGAAGCTGATCATAAAGGGATCATAGATATCCTCATTGCAAGTTACGCGGAATACAAGGACACCTTTCAGGATCAACAACGTTGGGAAGCCTATGTGAAAGACATCGAGGAATCACTGGATAATCCCTATCTCACACAATTGTGGGTCGCCAAAGTGGACGATCAGATTGTGGGGACCGTGCAATTGTTCGAAACCGCACACAATGCCTATCCCAATTTTGAACTCCCGATAGATTATCCGTTCATTCGTCTGCTTGGCGTGGATCCTGCGTGGCGGGGACACGGTATTGCCCGGGAGCTCCTTCGTCAGTGTGTTGCATCTGCCAAGGACATGGGCAAAAATACGGTGTATCTGTTCACGGGCGGGCAGATGACGAATGCCATCCGTTTATATGAACGTTTTGGCTTTGTGGAGGATGAAGAATTCAGTACACGCAGCAGTGGCGGCAATGCCATCTGTTATCGTTACGATGCCTGATTCATATGAGAACACATGGTAGTAGGCACAAGCTATAAACTTCAGTTCATTTGATGTGATAAAGATGACAAAAAAAGGCCACTCATCTGAGTGGCCTTTACTATTGGAAGATGCAGCAATGTAATACTGCTTATTAACCGCCGATCTGCACCAAAATTTTCGCATGGCTCTTGTTGCTCATCAGCAGTTCCAGTCCTTCTTCCACGATGTTATCCAGTTTGATTTTTTTCGTGATGACCTGTTTCACATCGAGTGCTCCTTCAGCAATGAGGGAGATGACTTCAGGGAAAATGTGGCGATATGCCAGTGTGGCCGTCAGATTCGCTTCCTTCACCAGAAGATCGAAGAAGTTTACCTGCAGTGGGTTAGGGATGGCTGCAATGACAACCACCTCTCCGCCTTTTTTGACTACCGCTACAGCACTATCCATCGTAGGTTGCACACCTGCTGCTTCATAGGCGACATCAATTCCGCCAGATTGCTCCAGAATGACTTCCGTTGCATTCACTTTGGCACTATTCACCGGAATGGCTCCCAGTTTAGCTGCCAGATTCAGGCGTTCCTCGAACACGTCAACCGCATAGATGGTGGAAGCTCCTGCCGCTTTTGCAGATAGAATGGTCAGCAGTCCAATTGGACCCGCACCATACACGGCTACCTTCTGTCCCACTTTCAGCTTGCTGTGGCGAACGGCATGGAAGGCTACCGCTGTAGGCTCAACAAGTGCTCCTTCTTCAAAAGAAACGTTGTCTGGCAATGGGTGTACCATATATGCTTCAACAACAACATACTCGGCAAAACCACCATCCCCATTCAAACCTACGAAGCCGAATTCGGTACACTGATTATAGCGACCCTGGATACAGTATTCGCATTTACCGCAATGATACAATGGCTCCACCACAACACGGTCTCCTACGCTGATACCGCTTACATCACTTCCCAATTCACTGACTGTTCCGGCGAACTCATGTCCCAATGTCAATGGTGCCTTCTGACCGGAGAGCGGATGATTTTCACCTTCCTGAATCCCTACACCATGGTGATAAGCATGCAAGTCACTGCCGCAGATCCCCGCATATTCCACTTTAATTTTGACTTGTCCGGATCCAGCAACCGGAACTTCACGTTCTTCCACTCGAACATCTTTATGGCCGTACCATACTGCTGCTTTCATGTAAATCCATCCCCCTTTATTGAGCTTATAAATAGCTTGTCTATGTATTATATCGCCGTTCACTTATTATTCATATTTATAGATACTAATGTTAATATTAGTAGCAGTAATGTAAAAATGGAGATGAGCCCATGAATCTGGAACAGCTTGAATATGTCGTTGAAATTGCCAAAACCCAATCGTTTTCCGCCGCCTCGGAGCAGCTTCATGTTACCCAATCGGCCATCAGTCAGTCTATCCATCGGCTGGAAAAGGAGCTTGGCCTGGTCCTGTTCGAACGCTCCCGGCAGGGGACGCACCCCACAACAGAAGGCAAACAATTCATTGCCAAGGCGCTGGACATTTTGCAGCGGGTCGATGAATTGAAATCGCTGAATGTGGAAGCATCCTGCCTGACAGGCGACCTGCATGTAGCGACTTTTCCCAGTGTCATGCACTACCTTGTCCAGACCACTGCCGATATGAAAAGGGAGCATCCTCTGCTGAACATTTCCATAGAAGAGAAAGGTTCCATGGAGATTATCGACGACATCCGGAACAACAAGGCACACCTGGGCTTCATTGCCATTTACACGAAACAGCTGCGTGAGTTTGACGGACTGCATTTCAGCCCGATGTATTCCGGCAAACTGGTTGTAGGCACCCATCACCAGTCTGATCTGGCCAAGCTGAATCGGGTGACGCCGGATCAATTGAAGGAGCATACCCTCGCGCTGTACCGCGATGGCTTCATTGAAGATTTCATTAAGGATTTCACATACGATTATGGATCGTTATCCATCCTCTTCAAGACCAATAATTCGGAAGCGATCAACACGGTGCTTAGAAACAATATAGCAGCCAGCATCGGTCACGACTTCTCTTTCTACCAGAACACATTGTGGAAAGAAGGCCTTGTGAAGATGGTTGAGATTGCCTCCATTGACCAGCCCAAGATGCAAATTGGCTTCGTACAGACCGAGTCCAAGGAGGTTGCCGTTGCCGCTGAACGATTTGCCCAGAAGTTCAGACAGGCGATCGAGCTGGATTATTTCAAGAGTTAATGGATTTGAGGATATCTTTATCTGTTCGTCTTGGTTCACACCAAAAAAGGCACGCCAATACTGGATATGTCTCGCTTCACATCAATTACTGTGCCAGCTTCGATTGGACGGAACTTTGTCGCTGCCTGCTTGAGGTGAAATTGTTACGCTTTAATTCAAATAAAAAAAACTCCAACGTGTGCGTCAGAGTTTTCGGTATTATTCGTCGGATGATTGGCCCTTGTCGCCGTTATTACCGTCTACTTGTTTCAGTGCAGCACGGTGCTTTTTCGTTTCCAAATCAGCTTGCCTTACAGGGATAGGCAATCGGCTTTCTTTGTTAATTAACGCCAGGGTCACTTCGGTAGCCGTATTGATATCGATCCCATTGCCACAGGAGACGAAGATCGGTTTAACCTGTGAATGCGTTCGCAGTGCACGCCCATAGACCTCACCGTTAATCACAATATCCGTGAATTTACCCGATTCACTTGCTGGCATTTCATAGTCCGTGTCTTGAATTCGGAGATAACTCTTGGCGATGCCGATGGTAGGCTTGTTGAGGTAAAACGAAGCATGTGTGGCGATCCCCATATGCCGAGGATGCAGATATCCGTTTCCGTCAAACATGACCAGATCCGGATCATTCTCCAGTTGTTTGAATGTATCCAGAATGAGCGGCAGCTCTCGAAAAGACAGATACCCCGCGATGTAGGGCACCTTGATCTCATCCTGCAAGGACTTCGTTTCCACAATCTCATGGGTAAAGTAGTCCACTACACAAATGCAGCACACCGCAAATGTACGGTCTCCATCCTCCCAGTACGCCAGATCGACTCCTGCCACGAGATGGACATCTTCCATGTTGAAGCTGTTCTGCAAGTTAATTCTTGTCACCAGCTCCCGCTGGATCTGATCAAAGGTTTCTTCGTTGAATGCTTCAGGGGGTAAAATGTTAAGTTGATTCAATAATGGCACCTCTCCGCTGGATTTTGTTAAGGAATATTTGTATCTAGTAGGGGAGAAAATCTCCCCTTCATTTATTTTACCTCTTCTGTCTTTGCAGCTGCAGTTGGTAATTGAATCATTGGCGTATTGGATCCACTGACATATGGAAGCACACCGTCCCACTTCTTAATCGTTTCGTATTGGACCAATTGGCTTGTAAGTGATTGTTGAAGCTCTTTATTTGCTTTGGCTTGACCTTCTGCTTCAATTAATAGTTTATCTGCGTTACCTTGTGCTTCCACACGTTTCCGTTCTGCCTCTTTCTTCGCAATTTCAAGCTCAGTCGTTTTACGTTCCAACTCTTGAGATGCCTCAACTCGTTTATCTATGGCTTCTTGTGTTTTCGCATCTGGTTGAGGAACACCAACGGTCACATTGGATACAATGAAACCTAGTTCTTTGACATCGTCTGCGAAACGTTGTTGAACGTCTACGCCAGCCTCAGATGATTTTTCTCCATAAACGTCGATTACAGTAAATTTAGAAATACCTTTCCGGGCAGCATCACGAAAACGTGTTTTCAGATATGTATCTTCAATTTCTTGAATGCTAATGGGTCCAAAGGTATTGAAGATTGAAGACACTTGGCTTGGTTCTACTTGATAGTTGTAAGCAAAATCGATTGTGATGTTTTTTCCGTCAGACGTAGCAATCTGAATATCCTTGTATTCAACGGTTTGAATTCGAATTGGATATTTGGTTACCTTATCAAAAGCACCAACCAACTTCCATCCCTGACTCAGCGTATTATCTTTTACGCCCCCATTTGGTGAATAGACAACGCCAACATAACCGTTAGGAATTCGTGTCACAAAAAAGCTAACCAATACTACTCCTACAATAATCACTAATGCTACTGAAATGGCTCCCACCTTAAACGTCTTTAGATTCTTCATTTCCATTCTCCTCTGGTTTGAATTTGTTGTATCTTTTCAATACTCTTCTACCTACCATATTGAATAGCGGGAACATTAATGACCATAGAATAAATGCTAAGATAAAGACTAAAATTATTCCTCCAATGAATGGCATACTCGTCCTCCCTCTATGGTTTTATCCAAACACAAACTTGATCATTACGTAGCAACTCACACTTTTAGAAATACACTTCTGCTTAAACTCTCCCCCTGCTAATCCTTCATAACCTAACTTTATTAAAATAATGTTATTACATACGTCTCTCCCTTCTCCCAATGGTTAACTAAAATAATTAATCCTTCTAAATATATACTTCTAATTTCATATCTGGTTTCAATGATCTCTAAAGGCTCTTGCGGCCAAGTCTCTCCACCTCACTTTTCAATACATAAAAGACATGAATGAGCAAGTCCTCGTTTCGGCGGGATCTCAACTCACTGAGTTTATTCCTTTGCACATAAAAAAAACATCCCGGCATAAATGCCGAGATGTTTGGTCCAGTGCAGCTCGGTGCACCAACTTCCGTTGGATCTGACCAAAAATTACTTCGTTAGATACTTCAGGGGTTAAAATGTTAAGTTGATTCAATAGGCATCAAATTCTCTAGAGAAAACTGATCTACCATTCTAACTCTTCGAGCAAATTTATAATCATTTTTTGATCAAATTCACTGAGCGATTGATAACTAGATAGCTCAGAAGGCGCTTTTCCTAATTTTATCAGTGTGGCTATTGCAAGGTCTCCCACCTTATAATAACCTAATAACTTATCTGAGGATTCCCTTCTGGACGATAGCTCCTCCAACTTTCTCTGCATGCTATTAGTGTCTAATTTTTCTTTGCCAATATAAGTCATTACATGATACAGAACGATTGGATTCTGCTCATTTAGTAATTGTTGCAACTCTTCAACTGAACATTTTCCTTCTTCGATTTTATTAATTAAATTCATTTATGATCACCCATCTAGTTTATTTTAAGTGACTAGTTAACGTTTTTCTTTCTCTTAAATAATTCTCAAATAGAGTATTCGCAATGTCATTCCGACCCAACTCTTCGGCTATTTTGATTTCTCTCATATATGCATTCAATTCCATTTTAACACGATTTATTGTTTGAAAATGATAACTCATACCCGGAAATCCCTTATTCATATCGTCTAGATAATGTGTGTATTCATGGATAAGTGCCCCAATTGAAGCATCTTCATTTATAATTAGTTGTCCAGGGCCACCTCTTTTTGGGGAATAAGCCATATCCTCGCCTCTATGAATCACTTCGACACCATTTGATTCCAAATTATCAATAATTTCTTTCCACTTTTCGGGATGAGACTCCCTTCCTGGACCCAGAACTACTTTTAATGGATCATCTGTATCTTTTCTAAACATATCTATTTTTTCTTCTGTTTTATCAACAATTCCCCTTTCCTTCTCTACAAACTCATTAAACTTAGATGATTCTCTCGCCTTTTTACTCTCGGCAATATTGTCCAATACTCGCATGCGGGGATCCTGAAAGCCATTAAATCCACCCGTCATTTGTCCTGTACCCGATGGACGTGTGAACGAATTTATTTTCACGCCCCCTCCTGAAGATGTCAGTAGATTATGCGGTTTGATCATAGAAGAGGCATATCCGGTACCAACCATCAGCCCTCCCATACCAATCATATTCGCCCAGTGTTCGCTGGACCAGGCATTGGTTGGCATAGTAGCCTCCCTAATCATTCCATGAATACCGAATGTAAGCCAGTTTGCTGTATCATTGGGAGAGTTAAATGCCTTATCCGCCCGGTCTACATATCCCTGAACCAGTCCACTCGGGATACCAAACGTCCAGTAATCCAGGAATCCCCCTACACTATCATAACGTTTTTGATATCGATCGTCCGCAGATTGCATAAATGCACGACCCAACTCGGCCAAGCTGTCAGCTGATTTTTGGAATGCATTACGGTTGTCCGTTGCCGGAGCCCTACACTCATCCGGCGGTGGGGGTGCACACCTTGAATCATAAGAGTGCACTGCTTGCTGATCTGCAAGTCTGAATTTTTCTGCATGTCCTTCGAGTTCTTTCGAAATCGACTGAGATAATGAAACAAAGTTATCCATTATCTTTTGGGCAACCATAAAATCAACGTAAAACTTTTCCTTTGTGCTTCCATCCCACTGCCTTTCGATCTCGAATAAATGTTGTTTCAGGATACTATTCATCTGAAAAACCTGGCTCTGTGCGACTGCAAATTGTTTAGAAACAGATGATAATTGTTCAGGTGTTACCTTTATCGTCGTCATATGATACCTCGTTGGGAATATGTATTTCGTTGTTATAAGAATACTGCAGGCACGAAATATTGAATTGATTCAAATATACACTTGGCCTTCTATTATAAAATGGAACTACATTATTTCGTAGAGACTGCTGGTTTATTTCCATAGTTCGTATTACCCCCAATATCTCCCAAATGTAACAGATCGTCCTCTTATACTCTGAGCTCATTCCTTTCCGCATAAAAAAACATCCCGGCATACATGCCGAGATGTTTGGTCCACGTAGAGGTCCACACCTTTACTATTCAATTTTACTTCTGCAAACCTTAAACTTCCTGTCCATTCGACTTCCTAAACCGAATCAGGGACCAGATAATCAATACGGCAAGGACACCGAGGCAGATACTGATGCTGAACCGATTGCCCTCATCAAATATGAACATCATCGCAATTACACCAAGCGCCAGTACGGCCAGTCCGGTTACGTAAGGGAATCCCCACACTTTGAATGTCGGTGTGACCGGGTATCTCTTCCGCAATTTTAACTGGGAAGTGGCGATGCAGATCCATACAAGCATCACGACGAACCCTGGCACTGCGAGCAATACGCGGAACAATTGATCCTGAGCGAACAGTCCAAGCATGGAACCTCCGAGCAAAATTACGGAACAAACCAAGAGTGTATTTACCGGACTGCCGCTCCGATTGGTTTTGGACAGTGCTTTGGGAGCCTCACCGCCCACCGCCATGGAATGAAGCATCCGGGATGCGCCGTAGATGCCAGAATTGGCAGCCGATAGAACGGCAGTCACCAGAATAAAGTTCATAATATGTGCTGCTCCAGGAAGACCTGTGGAGGCCAGTACTTGTACAAACGGGCTGCTCTCCGGCCCGAGCTCATTCCACGGAATCAGACCACAGATGATGAGAATCGGCAGCGTGAAGAACAAAATAATTCGAAGCATGAAATTGCCCACAATTTTCGGCATGACCTTGTCCGCATTTTCCGTCTCCGTCAGTGTCAGACCAATGAGTTCCGAGCCTCCATACGAGAACATAACGACCAGCAGCGCGGAGAAGATCGATGACCAACCATTCGGGAGGAAACCTCCGGCTTGTGTGTAATTTTGCAGATAAGGTGTGTTATCACTTGGAATAATGCCAAAGATCAATGCGGCACCCAGGATGATAAAAATAATGATCATGGCTATCTTGATGCCTGCCAGCCAAAATTCAAACTCCCCGAACACCCCAACGCTCAACAGATTGACGAGTATTATAAATGCCGCGCACGCCAGACTTAGCATCCATAACGGCACCTCCGCGAACCAATATTGCAAGAAGCTTCCCGCAGCGATCACCTCAATGACACACACGGATAACCATAGGAAGCAGTACATCCATCCCATAACAAAGGATACCCTGCTGCCGAAGGCTTCCTGCACGAAGTCTTTCATGTTTTTGTTTTTATAGACGGTAGCCATCTCCGCCATCGCAGCCATTACAACCAGCAGTAATAGTCCGGCAAAAATGTACGTTAAAATAACACCCGGACCTGCGAGTCCAATCGTTTCGGCACTGCCTTTAAAAATTCCGGTTCCAATGACACCACCCATGGCCATGAAGCTGATGTGTCTTGGTTTAAGCTTTTTCTGTAATGTTCCTTCTGTCTGAGCCAATTCAAGTCCTCCTGATGTCAACAACGTCTGTAATCTTCTCTCAAGCTTTTATAACATAATTTCCAGTATACCCTATTGTTCATGCCTCAGCACAGAGATTCGTTATGGCAAATTCATTCAATTCATACGGCCACGCCAAAAAACCAGAACCCTGCGAAGGCAGAATCCTGGTTGATTACCCTTTTGTAAACGAAATTGAAACAACGAGGAGGACTATTCGAGCGGTGATAACTCCTTCGTCATGAATGCACTATTCGGGTCCAATATATAATCTGCAAAAGGCTCGCAGTATTCGAATCCAAAGTCTTCATACATCCTGCGTGCCGGGATAAACGAATCCATCGATCCGGTCTCCAGGCTAAGGCGTTTGTACCCCCGACTTCTGGCAACCTCAATGATGTGAGTCAGGATTTGTCTCGCTACACCTTTTCGGAGATGAGCCTTGGCTGTACGCATCGATTTCAGTTCGGCATGCTCGGCGCTCAGTTCCTTCATGGCTCCACATCCCAGTAATTCTTCCCCTTCCCATGCACACCAGAATGTAATCTCGGGTTTCTTCAACCCATCCAGATCCAATGCATGAATGCTTTCCGGCGGCGAATCTTCGGCCATGCCAAGCAAATGTTCTGCGATTAACCCCTTAACCTGATCCCCACTCAAATCATCCACTCTGATCTCCATAACAACCACTCCTGCCAACAATTTTGGTGTATTCCGTCGCTGTATTTAAACTTATGATTCCATCTTACTACCGTGGCAGGTTTACTGACAAGAGATGAAGAAAACCCACTGAAAAGTATATTGTGATCACCTAAAATTTCCAGTATGATGGGGCTATCTGATTTTCCAAAGGGGCGAAGATATTGAGCCAACCATACAGTTCATTTTCGTACTGAGGTGAAGCGAGCTTCATTTATCTTCAAAGGAGACCAACATGACACTGACAACGGACAACCTGTTTTATAGCAAACGATTGAAAATGACACCCCCACGTGAGGGAGACGTGCAGATGATGCTGCAATGGAATGAAGATCCCGAGTATCTTCGTAATGTGGATACCGATATTGCCATCCCCTACTCTGAGAAGCAATTGGAGGATGAGGGGGAAACGAAAAACAAAGAAGTATACTTCAGGCTCCGGACGCATGATGACGATACATTAATCGGTTTTGTTGTCATTCACAGCATTGAATGGAACAACCGCTGCGGGCAGCTGGCCATTGGCATCGGACTTGCCGAACATCGCAACAAAGGGTATGGAACAGAAGCGTTGAATCTGATTTTGCGATATGCCTTCCATGAGATGAACCTCGATCGTGTGGGGCTGGACGTCATTTCGTATAACGCAAAAGGAATTCGTGCCTATGAGAAGGCCGGTTTTCAGTTGGAGGGGCGTGCACGCTCCGCGGTATACCGGGATGGACGGCGTTATGACCGCCTGATGATGGGCATTCTGAAGCCGGAGTGGGAAGCACTCAATCCAATACAAATGGAGAATGAACAATAATGACCCTGAATGCAGAAGTTACGGAGTTTATAGAACAGATCTCAACCCCCTGGCAAATCGCCGTAGCAGGACAATTACGCCAGCTCGTGCACGATTCCATTCCGGACGCGCAAGAGCGCATACAATACAAGAAGCCTCACTTCCTAAAGAAAGGCAAATATGCCGCAGTCATCTCTCCTTCCAAGCAGGCGGTGTCCTTCACCATTTTTAATGCGGCTGCTCTTGATCTGCCCGATGGAGTATTTGAAGGACCAGCAGAACGCAAAACGATCAAAATCAAGGAAAAGGATACGCCGGATTACGAATGGCTCGCTGGTCTGGTGACACAGGCATCTGCAGAATTGTAGAAGGATGTACATTTGGGGCTGTAATTAGTCAGATCTAGTGATTGGGCGAGATCTAATGCCTGACGTGAGCGTCAGCTTGATTTTTTCTTTAATTTGAAAAAACGTAAGAAAACGAAGATAACAAAAAAAACAGGTCAATCGTGGTGATATCTGACCATAATCGACCTGTTCTATGTAACGGAATAGCATTATTTAGGGTATAAAATTAAAACCTTTACGTACATACAACCGAAATGACGAAATCTTTATACAAGTAATGCGGGTTCATCAGGCACTGGGTAGCCCCTCTGTATAAAAGACCCTGAGAGACGAGAAGCCAATCAGAGTTCAACTCCTCAGGATTCAAATGTCATTTTCTCAGGAAATACACCGCCCTCCTTAACTAGACATCTGGCCATTCTTTGAGCCGCTCTTTCAAAGTAAAATTGATTTGAATGATTTGGGTTGTTAATTGATTCTAATTCGGAAAACATTCTAGTTCCTTTGTTTAATTCAATCTTTCCCATTATCTCTTCTTTTGGGCCAAATCTATAAATCACAACTGATTCATCCTCATAGTCTTTCAAGAGTAAGACAAAAGCTCCCGTTTAAACCACCTCTACTCTATTTCCCACAGACGGCCTTACCTGACAGTAGGCATGAGCATTTTTTAGTTTGTCAAAATATACCTTCAAACCAATCCAGTTAAGATTGCTGATACGTCACCGCAGTCATCTGACACGGCTCACATAAAAACATATAATACATACCCTCGCCATACTCCTCGATCTGCGCCCAGTCTACCTGCCCAACCGCCTTCATGGTTGTGGAGCAGCAAGGGCAGACAGGATACCCTGCATCCTGAACCCATCCGGGATGACCGCCAATCTGGGAAAGTGACGGTTCCATGGCCCAATCACTGCCATGGAAGGCCTGACGGGGTTCTGCCGCAATGTAAAATGAATCACCAGCATCCGGGGCAGGCTCAAACGAGTTATCCGGATCGATGTCATCCATTCCTACTGGCATGACATTGTGGAAACTCCAGAAGGGCTCCCCTGCTGAGCTTGTCTCCATATAGACCACACCGTAGCAGCTGCAGTTGATGCAAGTTCGAATCTGTAGCTTTTCGGCTTGCCATGAAACATTCTGCAAGGCCGGATGTCGCACATCCAGAGCAACCAGAGTGGTTAAGGCATTTCCACACCATGGACAGCTGCTGTTACTTGTTTGAAGCATTTGAATGGGTATGCAGCTTGAAGCCGCAATCGTTCCATCCGTTGCATCACCTTTATATAATGAATAACTTGGGGTGGTGAACAATTCTCTCCGCTTCCCGTCCTCGGTGAGTTCCCACCCGGCTTCGAAGGTGTATTGCTCTGGTTTTACATATAACTGATCTGCCCAGGCCGGCGGAGACTGCTTCCACTGCCGGAACTGCTCCACGACTACCTCATCGCCAATATAGGCTAACATAATCAGGATATGGTTACGATTCTCGTCATCGGTGTGCACCTGCTGCAAGAGTAGATCCCGCACTTTCGCTGAGGCACTTTTATATAGGATCGCAGGATAATAGATCTCCTGCTCCAACAACTCGGGAATCTGTGCAGCGAGCGAGATATCATGGTAACAGACCAGATACAGCAGAATGTCTTTGCCGGTATCGACATCATCGGTACGAATCAACTCCATCGCATAGTCTGCCATCGCTTCCTGCTGCTCCGCAGACAGTGACAGGTAGACTTGCTCTTGGGAACGTTCATACGGCACATAATGAATTAATGGATCGCGTACATGAGTTGTATGCATGATTTTCAGAATCTCCACCAGATCATGTACTCCCTCATACAAATTCACGTCCCGTCGATTCGCTTCAATGTATTTCCGATGTTCCTCCCGCTCCATCTCCTGCTTGCAGGGCATGCAGCACCCACCTGTCTTGGCCGCGGTTGCCGGTAAAATCGTATTGGTGCATCCTTCACGGATACACGGAATGCGTTCTGTCATTCCTTTGTACCTCCTTGCCGTCTGATCGATATACCCCCGAGTATATCACAGGAAAATCATGGGTTCTAATAGACCCTAAAGCTAAGAGTATCCCCGATGCGAAAAAGCACGCCACAATTTGTGACGTGCTGCTTATTACAGATATCGCTTCGTCCCGAAGCCACAATTCATCTTAGTGATGTCCCAGCTGGTCCTTGGTAAATTCATAAAAGGCTAAGGCATCTTCACTGCTGGCAAAGCCTGCTTGAGCCATTCTGTCACTGCCCCCGCCTTTGCCCTGGTAAGCTCCGAGATTGCCCTTGAAGAATGGACCGCAAGACCACTCCGGCGGCTGCCCGTTCTGAGCCAGAACGACCTTGGCCTCCGAGATGCTGGCAAAGAGCACGATGCCCTCATGATCTTCCGTCAGCTTGGTCGCCAGGCTCTGCATGTCCTTGAGGGATTTGTCCTCGAATACCTGGGCAATAACCAAACCTTCCCGTGCAGATAGGAGTTCCTGCGCATAATACGCATCATTGGTCAATTTGACCGTACTCAGCTCGGATAGAAGCTGTTTCTGGTCTGTTTCCATTTTGTCGATACGGTCAAGCAGTTCTTCCTTGCTGGTTTTTAATTTCACCGAGATTCCGTTTAACACCTGCTGTACTGCTGCGAACTCGTTTAACGCTCGGAATCCGCATTTGAAGTAGATGCGCGTGCCACCTTTAACCTTCTCGGTTTTCAGCAGCTTAAGGATGCCGATCTCGCCTGTTGCCGCCACATGCGTGCCGCCACAAGCATTGTATTCCACACCCTCCATCTCGACAATACGAATGTCCTCTATCACAGAAGGCTGCTTCACGAGCGGCAGACGCGCTGCTTCCTCCGCAGTAACCCAGGAGCTGCTAATGCGGGCATTGCGGTAAATCTGGCGGTTCACTTCCTGCTCAATGGCTGTCAATTGATCCGCTCCCAATTCAGCAGCAGCTACATCAATCGTTGCATATTCGGTTCCCAGATGAAAACTGAGCGTCATCGCATCAGCCAGCTTCAGCGTGATCGCTGACAACAGATGCTGCCCTGTGTGATGCTGCATGTGATCGAATCTGCGCTTCCAGTCAATCTCGCAGTGAACCTCCTTCTGCTCAGGCGCCTGTTCAACTTTATGCCATACCTCGCCATCCTCGATGTTTACATCAAGAACAGCAACACCTCCGATTCGGCCCAGGTCACAGGGTTGTCCACCCCCATGCGGATAAAATGCCGTCTCCGCAAGCGTGATATATGTACCGTCTTCCTTGTCCACTCTACCCGTAATTTGTGTATGCCAATCCCGCGTGTATGCGGAGTCGTAATATAACTTTTGTGTCATTAGCTGATCCTGATCCCTTCTCGTTCAATTTAGGTGCTGATCCATGCACATTCCTTACGTATCTGTTCTACAGATTACACTATTTGGCATGAGGACACCAAATTTCTGCCCTGCCGCTATAGCTTCTTAAACTAAAAAGACCACTCTGTAACCAAGCTACAAAGTGGTCTTTCTTACTTACATCCATATTGTTGATTATGAATATCTATTTCATTGAATCGGACAGCTCTGTGAAAATAACTCCCAGTGCGTATGCACCGGCATCCGGATACCCAAGACTGCGATCGCCAACCGTACCTGCGCGGCCCATGCGTGCCACGATGTCTTCTGTTTTCTTCGCACCTTCAACTGCCGCTTGTGCCCCTTTGGCAAATGCAGTTTTGAAGTCATCACCGGCATTTGCACTCTGTGTCCAGGAATCGGCACAAGGTACGAGTGCATCAATCAGCGTCTTGTCACCCACAACTGCGCCGCGTCCGAAGGACCGCTCACCCGTGGATTGAATGCCTTGCACGGCTGCTTGCATCATTTCGGCAAATTCGGATACCGTCAGCTGCTGTTTATCTCCTACAGCTTTGCCCGCTGCGCGGAATGCCGAACCCCAGATTGGACCGGATGCCCCGCCGCAATACTCCATAATAACGAGCGAGCATGCATCCAGGAACGAACCGATATCCTTCTTCTCTTCGCTGATGATATGATTCCATTCGCGTTTCAGCTGACGGAAGCCCTTCGCCACGCTCATTCCGAAGTCACCATCTCCCGCATGGGAATCGAGCTCACAGAACGGTACTTCGTTCTTGATGATGATCTCACCCATCTTATCGATCAGGTACACGATATTGTCCAGGGAGAATTGATTGTCATTAATAACTGCAGCAGATGCAGGTGTCTCCACTTCATAGGAAACCGGAGCGTCTTCACCTACAACTGCTTCAAGTGCTTCGGAGTAGGCTGCTTGTGCAGCCGGAGGACCGGAAACCTTGAATGCAGGTGTGTCACTTTCCTTAAATAACAACGACTTGAGCTCATCATCCAGCTTTAGGATCGTCAGCGATGCGCCAGCCATATCGATGCTGGTCATATAATTGCCAACAAAGGTGGTGGCTACTGCCAGCCCCGAACGGTCTGCCAGCTCGCGCTGAACGGAGTTGTTAAGCAGGTACAATTCCTGCAGCGGTGTTGCACCAAATCCGTTCACGAGCACGGCAATCTCCGCGGATGCATCACCATCCAGCTTCATGTCTGCCAGCAGGGCTTCAACCATCCGGCCTGCCAGCTCATCTGCAGATACAATTTTCTCACGACGAATACCAGGTTCACCATGAATACCAACGCCGAACTCCATTTCATCGTCCGCAATTTCAAACGTAGGTGTTCCTTTGGCAGGTACGGTGCAGGACGTGAATCCAAAACCAATACTGCGTACGTTCTGGGCTGCCTTCTCGGCAACCAGCTTCACTTCTGCCAGACTGCGCCCTTCTTCAGCTGCAGCTCCAGCAATTTTATGCACCAGAACCGTTCCAGCTACGCCGCGGCGTCCTACAGTGTAGAGACTATCCTGCACAGCAATGTCATCTTCAACACGCACATACTGTACATCGATACCGTCTTCCTCTGCTAAATGTGCTGCATTCTTGAAATTCATCATGTCACCGCTGTAGTTCTTGATGATCAAGAGTGTTCCCTTGCTGCTGGCCGTTGCCTTAATTGCCTGGTACACCTGAATCTGGGAGGGAGATGCGAATACATCTCCACATACCGCAGCATCCAGCATGCCTTTCCCCACATAGCCAGCGTGAGCCGGCTCATGGCCACTGCCGCCGCCGCTGATGAGACTGACTTTGTCCGCATTAATCTCTCTGCGTTTAATGACCTTATACTTTTTCAAAAATTCAAGCTCCGGGTGCGCCAGCGCAATCCCATTGCACATTTCCATCACGACATTTTCAGCCTGATTGATAATTTTCTTCATTACTTTGCCTCCCGGCGAGCTTTGTATTCCCGACCCATACGGTCAGCCGCTGCAATGGCAGCAGCCACTTCAGGAACAGTGATCGGGAACGACATGGCGTGAATGGATTCTTCCAGAATACATGCGATCTCCGCCACTTTCAGCAGCTCTTCTTGAGTAATGGTATCTACACCGATATCCGCCAAGCTTACAGGCAGCCCTACCTCAAGGCAGAAGTCCATGACTTCATGCAGCTCTTCGGTTGGAGCATTTTCAAGGACGAGCTGTGCAATCGTACCGAAGGATACTTTTTCACCATGGAAGAAGTGATGTGTTCCCTCCAGAACCGTCAATCCGTTGTGGATGGCATGTGCTGCGGCCAGACCGCCACTTTCAAATCCAAGACCTGACAACAGAATGTTGGTCTCAACGATATTTTCCAGTGCTTGCGTTACAACGTTGCTATCGCTGGCTACTTTTGCTTTTGCTCCGTCCGTCAGCAGCATTTCATAACACAATTTTGCCAGCGCCAGTGCTGCATTCGTACCTACAGCAGACGGAGTATACCCTTCGCGGGATCCCATTGGCAGACTTGCGTTTACACGGGAATACGATTTCGCTGTTGCTCTTGCTTCGAAGTACGTAGAAAGTGCGTCTCCCATACCGGATACAAGGAAGCGTGTTGGTGCGTTAGCGATTACGGTTGTATCCACCAGCACTACACTTGGGCTTTGTTTGAAATATGCATAGTCATCAAAAGATCCTTCCGGTGTATACAATACTGCCGAGTGACTTGTTGGCGCATCGGTAGCAGCAATCGTTGGGCAAATGATCAACGCTTCGCCTTCCGCTACGCATTTGGCTGCATCAATGGCTTTACCGCCTCCAAGACCGATGGTGCAGGTGCATCCTTTTTCCTTCGCAATTTCCTGCAGACGAGCCACTTCCTGACGGGAGCACTCCCCTCTAAAACCGCTTTCAACAAAAGTAATATTGAACTTTTCTGCTGTTGCATCAAGCTTCGCCTTTACACGCTGTACATCATCCGGATGTGCGATCAACAACGCGGAATCTCCGAAGGATTTTACAAAGTAACCAAGGTTCAACAGTTCATCTTCGCCTTGCACATATTTGGTTGGGCTGATAAATGCTTTTCTCATAATGATATGCCTCCTAAAGATAGTTAATAGGGTGGTCGAGTCAATGCATCAAATTTGAATGGTTCACAATTAATCTAAATATATCTCATGAATGCGAGAGACACATTGGATTTTGATAACAAATTATTATAACTTCCAATCGTAATTTTTTGCTTTTTTCTGAAATCATGGTATGTTATTGTCATTGGATGGTTGAATGTTGACATCATCTTACATTACCCGTTTGCATCCTATTCTAATATGTACAACTTGCTAACTTTTTAGCGCTTAAGGGCCATTAATCAGGTTAGCTATGGAGGTTCACACAATGATTAAAGAATACTTGCACATTAATAAAATTCTCGACCTAAATAAATGGAAGCGCCTACAGGATTCACTGGCGAATGTAACCAAGCTGGCCATCCTGACCGTCGACTACAAAGGCATTCCGGTAACCAGCCACAGCAGCTGCCAAGCGTTCTGCCAAAATGTACGCAAAGATCCCGAGCTTCTTCCCTACTGCCAAAAGTGCGATTCGCGTGGCGGGCTGGAAGCGGTTCGGTTGAATGAACCTTATGTATACTTGTGTCATTTCAATATTATCGATATCGCCATTCCCATCACCATCGATGGAAAATACATTGGTGCCGTGCTCGCAGGGCAAGTTAAACTTGCAGATCCCAATAAAGGAACTGATCTGGAACAGATCGTCTCTTCCAAAAACGTGCCCATGCATGAAGCGAAGCTGCAGGAACTGCAGGACGATTATGATCAACTGCCTGTCATGACCTATGAAGAGATTGTGAAAATTTCCAACATGCTGTCCCTGCTGTGCAACTATATTGTAGAGGAAGCTCTCAATAAAAATTTGCTGGTGGAGATGTTCGAGAAGGCTTCCGGATCTCAGGAATCCGTTAATCTGTCCACGATTTTGCCCGGGTACTCCATTCGCAATATTGAATCCATCAAAAAGGAAATGACCAATGCGATTGCGGATGCCTATCTCAAAAACAGTCCAAGCGATAATGCATGTACCAGCCCTGCGTTACAGCCTGCTTTTGAATATATTCACAGTCACAAGAGTGAACAGGTGACATTGAAACATATGGCAGATCTATGCCACCTTAGTCCAAGCTACTTCAGCAGACTGTTTGCCAAGGAGACAGGGGAGAATTTCACAACCTATCTGGCCAAGCTCAAAATCAAATGGGCCAAGCAATTGCTGGAGGTTACTGACATGCCGATCTCACAGATCAGTGATGAGCTGGGGTTTAACGAATCCGGGTACTTTATCAAAATTTTCAAAAAATTCGAAGAGATTACACCAGCCCTATATCGCAAATACATTCAAGAGCAATCTGTCACCTAGTCTGACTAATTTCATCTGTTCTTGAACCCGGATCGCAGACTCGGCCAGTATCTCCATCAATCCGTTAAAGTGGGGGGCCACCTCTTGAAATGGATGGTCCCCTGCATAGTTGTAGATAAGCGTCAGAACTTTACCTGAATTCTGTTCCAGAACAGCACTGCTTCCTTCTCCAAAACCGCTAATCGGGAACGGGTTCAGGTCTTCATCCCGGTGGAGTTTCCTGAAATGGGATTTTTTAGCCTTCGTTATTCCTAGTTACCATCATCTCCAGCAAGCCTCGTAATGCAGCAGATAGATGTTCACTCCGGGCATGTACAAGTCCCACTTCCAACCTGCAGTATGGCTCTGGCAAAGATATCACTGAAACCTCTCCTCTTAATTCGGCTTGAACAACCGAAGATCGCGGGAGTAAAGATACCCCTATTCCGGCAGATACACCACTTAGGATCGTGTTCAGCGTTCCAAATTCCATTACATTGAGCGTATTTACATCACGGCTATGCAGAAAAGCTTCAGCTTGAATTCTGTGCGTACACCCGATCTCGAAGAACAACATCGGTTTACCTAATACTTCGGCCATCTGATGCAAGCCGGGTGCCGCAATCAGAACCAGTTCTTCATCAAACAACTTGATATAGTTCAGTTCAGGGTGATCGACTGGCCCATAGACTAAGGCACCTTGCAGATCATGCTGCATGACCTTCTGATTCAGCTCATGGGTCCCTCCTGTGACAAGTGAAGCCTGTACCTCTGGATAACAGGATTGGTATTTAGCTAGGAATGGAGCAAAGAAGCTGGAGGCCGCTGTCTCAATGGAACCCAAACAAAGCTTCCCTGCGGGTTTACTCCCTGTTTGAGTCGACAATTCTGCTTCATGCAGCAAATCCAGTATTTTATCCGCATACCCGAGCAAATGCTCTCCAGCAGGTGTAAGTACCATTCCCCGGTTCGTTCGATGAAAAAGTGGAACTTGAAGTTGACTTTCCAGCTGCCTGATCCGCGTTGTAACATTGGACTGCACATAATTCAGTGCCAATGCTGCTTTACTAATACTTCCTTCTCGAGCAACAGTCCGAAATATTTTCAGATCTCCTGCATCCACGATAATCACCTGCTTGCTAGCTATTGTTTTTATTGATACCCACATTCAATTCTGTTCATTTTACGTGAAACCACCCCAACTGTACAATGAGGTTCAATCATGACCTTTAATTACATCAACGGGAGGAATAACATTATGAAAGCTATTATACATTCAGGCCGAAGTGGCCTCAGGGGACTCCAATATACATCATTCACAAGCCGAGCACCGGGGTTCGGCGAAGTCAAAATTCAGTTAAAATCCGCCGGTCTTAACCATCGCGATCTCTTCATTATGGCAGGTCGCACAACCCATGACGCTCCGTTCATTCCAGGCTCCGATGGGGCTGGTATAATAGTAGAAACTGGGGAAGGAGTCGTACACCCTTCTGTAGGTGAAGAAGTCATTATTCATCCAACTCTTGGTTGGAAGTGTGCAGCAGATGTGCCAATTGTACCTGAGATCGTAGGCGGACCAACCGATGGAACACTTGCACAGTATATTACCGTCCCTGCCGAAAATGCATTACCGAGACCATCTCATCTAACATGGGAGGAAGCAGGGGTGTTATCCCTATCGGCCTTGACAGCCTACCGTGCATTATTCACCCGTGGTGGTCTTCAGCAGGGAGAACATGTTCTGATTCCCGGCATTGGAGGTGGTGTAGCCACCTATGCTCTTCTCATGGCGGTATCAGCCGGAGCCAAGGTGACCGTAACCTCAAGGAGCGAAATGAAGCGAAATGAAGCCATTCGGTTGGGAGCTGAACAAGCATTTGGCAGTCATGAGGATTGGAGTCAGCATAACAAGCTTGACCCTGTGGATCTGATTTTGGATAGCGTCGGACAAGCCCTTTTCCCCCAATATTTTAATATTATCCGACCCGATGGCCGAATCGTAATGTATGGCGCAAGCTCCGGAGATAATCTGACTGTTCCGATCAGATCCATCTTCTTCCCTCAAGTTAGCCTGATTGGTACTTCCATGGGAAGCCATGAAGAGTTTGTCCAGATGCTGCATTGGGTGGAACATCATGATATACATCCTGTAGTCGATAGAGTGTATGCGCTACAGGACACAGCTAAGGCGTTCGAACGGATGGAAAAGGGGGAGCAGTTTGGCAATCTTGCTATACGGATTCCTGACCCAAGATAAAATTCAACTCCGGCATGATCCCTTTCCAGTAAAAATAAATAAGACCTCCATACTCGTTTCATGAGCATGGAGGTCGGCCTACTTTATTACAAGGTTTCATATCAAAAGAGCCTTTAGTTCATTAACCTATGGAGTGTGAAAAGGAACAAATTGAAGGGTTCCTTTCGGAAACTCATTCCATTCCCCTGTCAATGAAAACTGTTGTGAACCCGTGTATATCCCACGTTTGCGAATAAATGTCCCGCCGGCAGGCATGAACTGATCATGAGAAGCTGGATCACCCAACACATCTACAATTCGGCCGTCCTTTTTGAGAACGAGAGCTACGACATTATATTCATTCGGATTATAGAGAGCTAATTCATCGTTATAGTAAGAAGCGTTGGTAATATCAAAGAAGTCATAGAATATGGTATCGATATAGATATAAGGTACGCCTGGAAACACATCCAATACACCGTAAGGCGTCACTTGCATCGTTGATGTTTTTTTCATCCATTTATAAACATCCACTTGGTATCCAGTTGCTTTATGTGACGGATCTCCATCACCTGTGTAATAAAGTTGCACAACACCGCGCCCATCTCCTGCATCAACGTATTGAGAGAAAAATAGTTCTGCCGTTCCTTGAGGCAGCGAGTTTACTTGAACTACCACAGCTCTACCGTCATTTCCAATAATCCAGTAGTTCAACGGAGATACTGTTATTGGAATTCGATTCGTATTCAAGGTATCCGGCCCTGTGAACGTTGAATCTGGCGTACCCCTGTAGACTTTAAAATTTGTTTGACCCGGGAACAAACTTGAGGTTGAATAGGTCAAAGCATCCTGAACTCCGGATTTCGTATTAATCTGTATGACCCCACCGTTCACGAGAGAAGCAGTCCGAACATTGAAGGAGTATTGAACCTGCCCACCTTTTCCATCTTTCGCTGTTATGGTTAAAGGAGCTACTGTATTCCCCGTTCCAGGCTTAATTGTTAGTTGATTGCCGTTAATGCTCGCATCCACTGCTTCGTCTGAGCTGCTGCTAATTGTATATTGCAACACATCTCCATCCGGATCATTGAACAATTGACTCAGGTCATAGGTGCGTGCATTCGTTACATTCGGCGTTAGTACTTGTTCGTAAATACTACTTACAACCTCAGGTGCTGAGTTATTGACTGACGGCTCGGCTTGTACAGTTACGCCAAAAGAGGTCTGTTCTTTTCGTCCTGCAAGATCATATACGGTTAGTGTTACCGAAGCTTGTCCTTCTGCTGCTGGATTAACCGCAATCTGCGCCCCATTCGCCGACACTGTCGCAATATTTACGTCTGTAGAAGCAGCATCCACCGTTAAAGTACTGATGTCAAAATGCAATAAATACGGAGTAAGGTCTATATCCAAAGTAGACCAAGGCCACATTATTGTTTGATCAGGGATTGCACCGAAACTTCCGGATTCAATAACCTGAATATCAATAGAGGCTGTCGCCTCTTTTCCATAAACATCTTTTGCTTGGATGGTAGCTTGAAACTTACCAACCTGATTTGGACGAATAATCAGCTTCTCTTCTTGAAATTGCATTTGTGCAATCATGAAATTATCTAAAACAAATGGTGTTTGAAACTCTAATACATCCCCATCTGGATCAATAAAATATTGCGAGAGATCAATGACAACATCCTCCTTACCCAGAAACAACGTTTGAGCAGGTAGGTTACTAGTAAGAACTGGAGAAGCATTAGGCTTAGGATTAACTCTTACTTGAAATGCCGTTGAAATGAAACCGCCTTTGCCATCCTCCACCAAAAAATGAATGGTGTATTCTCCAAATTTTAGAGCAGTGAATTGAAGTATTCCTGAATTTTCCTCAACGATCAAACCATCCGGATCAGATGAAGTGGCGCTGAATGTAAGTGAGTCACCGTCTGGATCTGTATAATAATCATTTAAATTAACAGTAGGAATGGACTCTGATAGGAAACCTAAGTATACGGTAACCCAACCAGGTGACTGTCCTACCGGATTCATATTCGGGACAGGATCTACATTAATATCAAATGTTCCACTTGTTATTCCGCCTTTACCGTCACTAACGGAATATGAAATCGTATAAGTCCCTAGTTGAAGAGCAGTGAACTTCAACTTACCTGCATCTCCCTCCACAGTAACCCCATCGGAATTGGATGAAGTCGCTGTATACGTCAGAGGGTCACCGTCTGGATCAGTATATAGCTCATTCAATTTTACTATAGGGATGTTATTGCCCAGGTATACGTCCATATTCGATGGAGCTTCCCCCACTGGCGCACGGTTAAGCGGTGGGAGAACGACAACCCGCATCTCAACCTCAGTAGCACCCGTACTTCCATCATCCGCAATTTGCCCATCATCAACTCTTATTTTAAGGACGACTTCTCCTGCCTTCTTAGGCGTTAACCTCAGTACGGATTCTGCATAATTGCTTCCGACGATTTCGGAGCCTACGATTTCCGATGCATTATTCGTCACGCTGTAGAGTAGCTCCGATTCATATTTCTCATCATCCATAAAATAAACCATGAGATCCACATCCTTGCTGCCCGACTCGGCAACAAGCTCCTGATCAGGGATAGGAGATGCAAGAGGAGGTGCATTCACGCTGACTTCGAATGTAGATCTTAACCTTTTGCCTCGCCCATCATTAGAGGATACGGTTATTGTAGCTGTTCCATGTTCTATTGGTGTGATCTCGAGATTGGACCCACTAAGCACTATCTTTGCGACGGAAGACTTGGATGAAGCAACGGTATACGTTAACGGGTCACCATCCGGATCAGTTACATAGTCATTTAGATTTAAAGTGCCACCTTGTCCGTTCGCCGTGAACTTGCGGATTTCAAATGCTTTCAGCAGTTCAGGTGCACGATTGGCAGCAACAGGAGTTTCACTTCCCCCTGTTCCACCTGATGATGATGGCGATGCAGTATTGGAAGAAGCCATCCCTGTACCTCCACTAACCGCGGAAGTTGGTACTCCAGCTGCCAAATTGACCTCAGCCACCTTCACATTTCGCGCTACATTGATCTGTGCAGCAGGATTATTTACCTGAAGTTGTTGAATGGTGCCTGTTGCATTAATACTGATCGGTCCTGCCCCATCTACCGTGAGCTGCTGCACAGTCACATTCCCGTTAAGCTGCATGGACTTAGACGTATTCAGAGAAACGGTATCAACAGTTCCCTGAACTTCCACTCTGCTTGCACCTTCAATGATATTCAACAGTGGAAGAGTAGCTGTCTGCTCAATATCAATTCTACTGTCTGACTGGACGCTAATCTCTTGAGCATGGGTACTGCCTGCCAGGGTCACATGCACATCACTTTTATCCACATTCACGTTTTTTAAAGCTGAGTCCTCAAATACAACAGTATTACTGTCTCCGCCCTGTACCAAAACAGAATCTTCCACTTTTACATTTTTGGCGTGAAGGTCATGCTGCATCTCCGGGGCTATTACCAGCTTACCTTTAATTGTAATTCCTTGCACCGAGGTGAAGTCTGCTTTAATCGTCAGATCACCATCAAGTGTGGTGTCCCCACCATTCAATAACAGATTACGGCTGAATTCTGCCTCATCTGTATGTGCAGCTTCTCCGCCTTTTCTAATTTCCAAAGCATTGATTTCAGTAAGATTATGATTTTGACTCTTGAACTGTATTCCAGCTTGATCCAGTACAGTTCTGTTACGATCATTCAGAAGGCCAGCCACGTTGTCAGAGATATGATACTTTACTCCGTTGATCTGAACCTGATCGCCTTGGAGCTGCTGAATAACAGATAGGCGATTTTCCGGGAACATAGCCGACAGAATCATGCTCACCGCTTCGCCACGAATAAGTCCTTGTTTAACTTTGGTTTCTCCTGGATACTCACTCAACAGATCTGCCTTTACAGCTGTCTGGACGTAAGGTATAGCCCAAGAACTTGTTCCGTTCCACTCTTGTGGAACAGAGTCTTCCTTCGTTTCCTGTTTGGCAAAGGCTGTGGCTCGCACCAAAACAGCTACCAGTTCTTGCCCGGTGATCTGCGCTTGTGGTCTGAAGCGTCCTGTTGCATCTCCCTGTAGAAGGCCAGCCTTCTTCACTGCTTGAATGTAAGGGGCTGACCAGTTAGTCGATTTTACATCTGCAAAAGGTGATGATGATGCCTTGCTTGCTGTCAGTCCCAGAGCCTTTGCAAGAACAACCGCCAGTTCTTGACGGGTAATGGGATCGGCTGTCCGAAGGTTTCCATCCGGATCTCCCTTGATGAAACCCATGGTTACAGCCTTATTCATTGAATCATTTAATGGGTTAGTAACATTAACACCCGAAGATATATTAGACGAAGGTAGTACCTGCTCTACTGAATTCCAACTCTGTGCAGCAACTGGAACAGCATTGCTCAGGAGCAATGCAACTATGGCTAATTGTGCTGTCCTTTTCATTTTCCGCATCATGATTCCCCTTCTGTATCTGTTATAAAACGAATGAAGTTAAGGATTAATTAAAGGATCAAATTTGCCCAAGTTGCCATAATTGTTTTCTCCAATATTGCTCCATTCAGATGGTTCATAAGAAACCTTATCACCTAGAACAGTATCCCATTTCCTTGTCAAAGATTGAGCCGGTACAATAACTGCCCTATCCAGGACTTCCCCTTTGTAATATAGCGTCAGCGATACCGGTTCGGTATTTACAAACAAATCTAAAGTCAAGTAATAATACTCTTCCTCTGTAAAATCACTAAACCCTTCTGCAAGAACTAGCGTACCTGTTGAAGGAATGATAGTACCCGAGTCTAGCGTAATCGGGGTATCTGAGTCGCTCCGAACAATCGTAATATCCCCTCCATTAAGTGATTTGGATGTCGGATTATACAGTTCAATAGCTTGATTAAAACTCTCGCCCCAGACCAACTCGGAAATAAACAGTCCCTTTCCTGCATCAGGGTCTTGAACATCTACAGCAAATGTTGTCACCGTCTCCTCACCATCCGGATCAGAAGCCTTGACGGTAATTATCGCTGAACCTATAACGTCCTTGAAGGTTAGTGTTAACGTGTCTTCCTGTACCATCGCTTCTGCTACATTAGGGTCCGAAGATTCAGCCGTGTACGTCAGATTGTCTCCATCTGCATCTTCGAATACTCCGGCCAGATTGACTGTATCGCTAACCTTTCCCAGCGTTACATTCATTTTAGTAATCTGTCTTGCTACTATGGGCTTATGATTAACAGCGGCGGGTGCTTTGACCACAACATTAAACTTGCTCTCCACTTCCCCACCATTACGATCCTTGGCAGTTACCGTAATTTCAGCGCTACCAGGAGAGTAGGTGTTCAACGTCAGCATACTGCCTGTAATATCAGCATCCGCAACTTGCTGATTCGAAGAAGCTGCAACGAAGGTCAGTTCATCTCCGTCGGGGTCAGAGAAAATGGTCTTCAAGTCTGTTGGACCATTTACAGCCCCCAATACAACTTCAACTGCTTGCAATGCTTCAATCACTTCGGGAGCATGGTTTACTGGCGGTTGGGGCAGGATGATTGGCGGGATCACAATCGGTGGCATCGGCGGAATAAAGAAAGGTTGGACGACATAGAGGAATGACGTTATCTCACTTCCTCCCTTTCCGTCTTCAGCTTTCACGGTTACCTTTGTATTCCCTATGGAAATGGGCTGTATTTTTAATTTGGAACCCTGAATTTCGCCAGAAGCGATGCTTTGATCCATTTCTGAAATTTCATAACTCAGTTCATCCTCGTCCGCATCCGTAAATACAGTGCTCAGATCAATCTCTTGTGCACCTTCTCCCAAAAAAACGGTCTTGTCGGGAATCATCGCTTGAACAGTAGGTTGATGATTTACAGGGGACGGCGGCACAACAACTGGTTCTGGCTCTGGTGTCGGTTCCGGTGTTGGTTCTGGCGCCGGGTCTGGTTTAGGCTCTGGCGTCGGCGTTGGTGTCGGTTCTGGTGCTGTTGGTCCTGATGAACCTGAACCAGAACTTGAATTACTTGTTCCCGTAGAAGCCGATGATGGCGGCGTCGAAGGCGTATTGCGAATGATCTGAGATAATGCTCCACCCTCCGCAAGGATCACTTTCTCTGTTTTCACACTGGTAGGCAATTGAATGGTGGATTTCGTACTTTTTAGTACAACCTGTTTCCACGTGCCGCTTCCCCGAACAATAATGTTGTCGGTGGTATCAACCGTTACTTCATCAATATCACTTTCGATAGTGATTGTACTTGACCCGGATTTCAAATTAACTTTGGATAATGTATCGGCTTTCAAGATGACATGGTCTTTAGAGACTACAATTGCACCCTGATAGGATGTATCTTTTAGATTCAATGTAATGGGCTTCGCAGCTGTACCCGGCTGTGTAATCTGAATTTCCGACAAGGAGGACAGATTGCGTGTTCTTGCATCATAGGTAATTACGGCATCCTGTAATGCTTCCTTGTTTCCTTCATTCAAAATGCTCTGCAGTTCCTTCCCAATTACAAAAGGACGTCCATCTATATAAGCAATATCCCCGTCCAATTCGGTTAAGGCTGCCGTTCGCTCCCCTGTCTGGAACACATCCACCAGAATTGCTGCAATATCTTGTCGTTCAACCAAAGCTTTGGATTCGAATTTACCCTCACTCGTTTCCAATAATCCAAGCTTCAACGCCGTTTGTACCTGTTCTTTAGCCCAGCCACTCACCACGGACTCATCCGAGATCGTTTGCGGCTGACCCCCCTTGATTTTTTGAGTTCCCGTAACTCTTACCAATATAGAAGCAAGCTCTTCTCGGCGGATCGGATCACTTGCACGAAAATTCCCCGAAGCATCCCCCGTCATCCAGCCTTCCTTTTGAATAGCTTCTATATATGGAGCTGCCCAGTCCTTACTTTTCGGGCCAGTAGCCGACTGTTCCTCATAAGGTAATTGAGATGCTTTGGCCAGCAATACAGCCATTTCTCTCCGGGTAAGATACTGACGTGGATGAAATGATCCATCCGGGTAGCCTGAAATTAATCCTTGCTTCACTGCCTCTTGTACGGCTTGCAGGGAAGTTGAACGAATATCAACTTCGTCTGTAAAAACCGATGATATCGGGTTAGCGCCTCCTTTTTGCTCTTCTGCCGCACTAACGCTTTGATTCCCCCACAGCATGCCAATTACAGTGACAGTATGTAGCAGCTTTTTCCAGTCCTGATTCATAGTCCGTTCCTCCCAAAAATACTTCGTTTCGGCCCATATTCTAGCAAGGGACTCTGAACCAATTCTGAACAAAATGATTAACATATTATCCATTAAAAAGGAGGCTATTAATGTTGATCTGGGAGAACTTCTCATAACATAGATTCAAGACAATGCATGAAATATAGTTTAAGAACAGTACTGCAATAAATACAAATATGTAACGAAAAAATACAAATAATATTCCCCCGTATAATACGTACATTTGAAATCACCCTGTTTTTTCAGAGAAGCACCGCGTCTCTGTCCTGAAATTTCGTTATAATGAAGCTAACTAGGAGTGATTGGTAGATTAAACAATGTTCCACCGGGAACTGGAACCCGGATTCTGGAAAACGAAGTTGCACGCAGGAGTTTATCTGTGTAAGTCTAGTTAAGAAACTAATCATATGAATTATTCAGGAGGTTTTGATATGTCCGACCATGCACAATTAGTAGAACAGGTTCGCAAGCTGATGAATGCCGAAGGAACCGAAGCGGAACTGGATAATATGCTGAATGAGCTGCAGAAACAGCTGCCCTATGCGGAGATCAGTAATCTGATTTTCTGGGATGATCGAGACCTGACCCCCGAGCAGATTGTGGAAGAAGCACTGGCTGCCCGTCCTATTCAGCTTCCGCCCCAATCCTAGCTTCTCATTCAGGAGGTGACTGATTTACTATGTCTGATATGAATCACAGTAAGTTTGAACGGCTAGATTTTGACGCAGTCAATGGAGAAGAAAAGCTGCAGGCTCTTCGTAATCTGACCGAGCTAACGGATAACCATCTTACGCAGCGAGTTCTCGCTATCGGCATGAATTCTCAAGAAGAAGATCTGGTACGCATCGAAGCCTGGCGTGCCCTTGGTTTGGCAGGCTCCTCTGAACTTCTAAAAGAAATCCTGCATGCTGCCGCGAAGCTTGTTCGTGACCCGGACGAAGATGAGGATGTACAAAACTACGCTTTGCAGACTCTGGCCCTACTGCCCATCACCGAAGCCGTGATTCAATTGGCTTTTGAGGTTTTGCAGGGGAATGCCTACATCCTGGTCAAGGGAGCTGCCTTTGCCGTTCTTGCTGCACATCAACACGTTTCCGTGCCAAGTCGGCGCTAGAGTCACTTCAATCCGATCCCGATTTCGGCACTTTTGCGAAGCGGGTACTACAATCGAACCAAGGAAGTGATAACCTATGAACAAACAAGACCCTTCTTCCCGTGAACATGAAGCTTACGAAAATATGGATCAGTCCAAAGCTGCATCGGGAGAACATGCCGTGAAGCCTGTCTACCTGACCCAGGGGGAGATCAATGCTTTGCAGAAGGCCATCATGTTCCTGAAATTTGAATGCGAGGAAACCGAATCTCTCCTCTACGCGGGCAGTCCTCTGCTGAACAGTGTGCTGGAAAAGGTCCGGGATGCGCATGACTATGCTGAGTACACGAAAGACTTTCACTCCCGTCCCAATGAATATGCCGAACGTTTTATGAGAGCCAAACTGGAGCGCTCCTACGCAGAAGAGTTAGCCCCACGTGAACGAACAGCAGAACAACTGGCTGAAATTCTAGGCGCCTGCATGTACCCTTTTCCAGTGAAATAGCATTCATTATGTCTGAATATCTGCATGATTAGATCGTGATTGTTTAACTGAACTGCTGCTGTGGTCGTTTAAACTCATACCACACTTCTTCCAAATTTTCGTTATAATGTAAGCATTACACCGAGAAACGGGAGGGCAATTATGGAAACCGAAGGTTTACGCAACGTTGAACAGCTAGCCTTGAAGAAGCACAAGATTTACAAACAAAGTTTGATCAGGTACCTCTCACGTTCCATGTTAGCCAGCATGTTTATCGGATTTGGTGTGATCGTGGCGTTTAAGACAGGTAACTTCTTCTATATGGAGCAGTCCCCATTTACATACCCCATGGCAGCACTCACGTTTGGAGCGGCTATTATTTTGATTGCGTATGGCGGGGGTGATCTGTTTACCGGAAATACGTTTTATTACACGTATGTTGCACTCAGGAAGAAGCTGCGCTGGCTCGAAGTCGTAAAATTGTGGATTGCCAGTTACAGCGGGAATCTGATGGGCGCAGCTGTCTTTGCTCTATTAATCTATCTGACGGGATTATTCGATTCATCTCAGGTCAATGGATTTCTGCTAAGTGTGGTGGAACACAAGATGGAGGCACCGGCGATGCAGCTCTTTTTCCGGGGAATTCTGTGTAACTGGCTTGTGTGCCTGGCATTCTTCGTGCCGATGTTTATGAAGGAGAACGGCGCCAAGATGTTCGCCATGATGCTGTTTGTCTTCTGTTTTTTCATCTCGGGATATGAACACAGCGTAGCCAATATGTGCACGTTCGCCATCGCGCTGGTACTGAATCATCCGGGAACGATCTCGTTTGGCGGGGTCATTCATAACCTCGTTCCGGTCACCCTCGGCAATCTGGTGGGAGGAGTACTGCTGATGGGTTTCATGTATTATGCGGTGAACAAACCTTTTCTCGATGAAGAGACTCACTAACGTATGAAAAATCCCCCGCGACCATCCATCTCATGATGTTGGTTACGGGGGAATTCTATTTTAATTCCAGATGTAATAGGGGAAAAGGATTACCTGAGCCATCCAGCTCCGATCTGCCTGTCTGCACAAACCCCATCCGGGCATAAAACCGGGCAGCTCCCTCGTTTTGTTCATTCACATCCACTTTGAGATCGTTACCCTTAAGGTCAATGGCATGCGTAACAAGCATACGTCCAACACCTTGCCCATGCTGGTCCACATCCACGAATAACATCTCAATGTGCTTGCCATCCAGCCCCATAAAACCAATGGGTTCTCCCGCCGAGTCCACTGCTTCCCATACTTCCATGCCTGACAGAGCTTCACTCACCACACTTTTATAGAAGACAATATCCTCTTCGGCCAGAAATGTATGAGTAGCCCGTACAGCTCGTTCCCAAATGGCAACCAACTTGGCATGATCCAGTGCCCGGTATGATGTAACCATCATTTTCAATTCCTCCCCTCCGATGTAGTGATTATTATATTGCATAAATCCAAGGAGTGGGTAAAATCAAATGCTGCTTTTCAGACGTAGAAGTTGATGTAATGATCAGTCTTATCTACCTTTTATCCCGACTCCGCTATCCGAGGTGTCCTCCGGCATCCAGCGAAACGTGACAGCGGATTGAGGTGGCAGTGTATATTGAAACGACTCTTCCTTCACGACGACACGGAAAACAGTACCTACGTTACCTGTGTTAGCTGCAACCAGCACCATGGTTCCATCCGGGTTGCGAAATGCCACATTCTTCAATTCGTCCCGTTCCTCTGTAGACTTTACTCTTACAGCTCCTGTACGAACGTAACGGCTAAGATGTGCAAGTGCATAATATTCAACATTGCGTGTCACTTCACCCGTTTCCGGATCAATGGTCACTACCCCCCGGCAATTCGCACAGCCGCCATTGGTTGGTCCGCCTTGCGGATCCAGTGCAATATTCCAGAGCAGTACGCTTTGAGCCCAGTTTCGCGGAGCACCGATCATTAGATTGGACATCTGCCAGCCTAGATTTTCGCCAAAATCAGGACTCCAATCCCCCCCGCTGCACTCGGTAAAATAGATATGTTTATCCGGGAAGCGATCATGCACTTCCGTCATAGAGGACGGATCCCCTTCATAACAATGGAATGCCGAACCATCAATATATGATGCAGCCGCTTCGTCCCCAAGCACACTGCCCGTGTATTCTACCGCCTGATCCCAGTTGTGGTCATACGTGATGATTCGTGTGTCTAGTCCTGCACCCTGCATTGCAGGCCCAAGGTAATCCCGAATAAACATGGCCTGTTCTTCGGCTCCCATACTCATACTCGGATAATTAGGGGTAGTGAACCCCGGTTCATTTTGCAAGGTCATTCCATAGATCGGTATCCCCTGTGCCTGATAAGCCTGGATATATTTTACGAAATAACGTGCATAGGCTTCATAAACTTGAGGATTATTGTAATCCAGATACCAGCCATTCATTGTTTTTTCACCGTATTTCATCCAGGCCGGGGCGGTCCAGGGTGTGCCCAACACCTTGATGTCTGGTTTCAGCAAGGCTACTTGTCTCAGTATATCTACCACATCTTGGTCTTTGTCGATCGAGAAGTGATCCATATTATAATCCGTGCCTGACTCGATATCATTGTACGTATAACTTGATGGTACGCCAGATGCATCCACCGAGTAATCAGAAGCACCAATCGTGTGACGCACCATATCCAGATTTAACCCTTCGCTTGTAAACAGTTCCTTAAGTAATCGTTCCCGCTGTTCCTGCGGAAGCTGATCGAGTAAATAGGCGGCCGAGCCTGTCATGGCAGCACCAAATCCATCCATCGTTTGATACGTTTGGAGTGGATCAATGGTGATGGTGTAATCTGCTTCTTCCGTTGTTGTTTCTGTCCATTGAATCGGCTGCTGCGGTTCCAGTAGATGCTGCTGATCTCCGGTTGTCAGCCATGCTTCAACTGTTTCCGGGCTCTTCCCTATAGGTGGTGGCGGGATGGCATCTTCTTCGCTGTGGTCTGCCATCCACCATGCACTGAAACCAGCCACAATACATACGGCGAGCAGCAGGAGCATCCATCCTGTTTTCTTCTCTCTCCATCGCGCGTTCATCTCGTCCCCCTCTCCAAGTGTGGAAAAAGCCGCGGCCATTCGGCCACGACTCATAACTTCTTCCTTTTATTTACCGGATGGACTTCCGATATTCACGCTGCCTGTCAGACGGACATCATCTGATGCACTGCCGACATAAACAGATACTTTACCCTTAGGCATTACCCACTCATGCGACTTTTCATCCCAATAGGACAGTGCGCTGCGATCCAGTTTGATTTTAACACGCTGCTGTTTGCCTGCCTTCAGATCGACTTTGACCCAGCCAGCAAGTTGTTTTTTCGGTGTTTCTACACTCGTTGGCAGATTGCCTACATAGACTTGTACCACTTCTGCACCAGAAACTTTACCGGTGTTCCGCAAGTTCAGGGACACTTCTACGGTAGCATCGTCCCCTTTACCAGTATTTTTCACATGCAGGTTGCGGTAGTCAAAATCGGTATAAGACAATCCGTGTCCAAATGCGAACGCTGGTGTCATGCCTTCTTTGTCATACCCTTTATAGCCTACAAAGATGCCTTCAGAGTATGTGCCCACGCCATTCACACCCGGGAATTGTTCCGCGGTGGAGATCGGCGTCTGCGAATCGTCCGACGGGAACGTCACTGGCAATTTACCAGAAGGGTTTACATCACCGAACAGAACGCGAGCTACCGCGTTACCTTGTTCCTGACCTGCGTACCAGGCTTGAACAATGGATGGAACTTCTTTTTGCCAGGAATCCATTTCCACAGCTCGGCCGCTCATTTGAACAACAATTGTCTTCGGATTTGCTGCTGCAACCTTACGAATCAATTGCTCTTGGTTGTTCGGCAGTTCCAGATCGGAACGGTCCACATAACCTTCGCTGTCATACGTACGTGTCACGACAACGGCAACATCGGATTTTTTGGCCAAATCAACTGCTTTTTGCATTTTGGCATCCACGGCATCTTCAGGTGCTTCCCAGCCGAAACGCATTTGGGCACCCATGTCATGGCTTGACTGTACCGGAAAGTCGGTACGGTATTCAATCTTAATGTTGTGGGATTCGCCTTCTTTTAACGTAATTGCTTTCTTTGTTGTGCTCAGCGTTTCACCTTGATTTTCTACGAGCAGCTGATCATCCACGTACAATTTCGCAGATCCCAGGCTGGTCAGAGACAATTTATAATCACCCGTTTTGGGTGCTGTAATGGAACCTGTCCAACGTGCGGACATTTTACTGTTGAATTCCGTTGGTGTAACCGGAAGCTTGGAGGACTGGGCGTTGAACCCTTCATAGTTATAAAATCCAAGATTCATGTTAACCTGATTGTCTGTACGAACCAGTGAAGGGTCACCTTCCATGTTCGTGTTGGTCCAGTATTCGGCACGAAGACCATATTCCGCTTTGTCCGTACCATAATTCAGCTCGCTCTTCTCGGCATTTGCCGGAGACAACAGTGTGGATGGTACGGCGGAAGGACCGTTAAATGCATCTCCGGCGGAGATAGGGTCCGTTCCGGCTGCATATTTCACTTCCACTCCATTGCCTGCACGGTTACGAATACCTTCAAGCGGACTCACGGTATATGTCGGGTTAACGAGGCTGCTGCCTCCACCTGCCGCAGAAGCCGTGTCTGCATCCGGTCCAATAACTGCAATGGAATTCAGTTCTTTCTTCGAAAGTGGCAGGACGTCATTGTTATTTTGCAACAGCACCATGCTCTGCTCAGCAATTTCCCGTGCTTGCTTACCGTCTGCCTTCGCATTAATTTGCGTATTGGTTACAGGGTTGTCGAACAGCCCTTTCTCGAACATTTGGAGCAAAATGCGACGAACCTTCTCATCAATAGTCTGCTCGCTGACTTCACCTTTTTTCACGGCTTCAAGCAGATGCGTTCCCCATTTACCATAAGGCTCCCCTGGTGTCTCCAGATCCAGACCCGCGTTAGCCGATTTGGCTGTACTGAAATTGGCACCGTAGTCACTCATGACGAACCCTTCGAAGCCAAACTGGTCCTTGAGCAGATCGGTCAGCATCTCCTTGTTCTCACAAGCATATGTACCGTTCACCTGGTTAAATGAACACATGGCGGAACCGAGATCCGCTTTTTCAACCATAGCCTGGAATGGACGTGCATAGACTTCCTGGATGGCACGCTCACTGGCTGTTGCATTCGTTGTGAAACGCTCCGTTTCCTGATTGTTCAGGATGTAGTGCTTCGCCGTTGCAATTACCGGGTTGCTCTGAATTCCGTTGACATATGCTGCACCCATGCCGGAAGCCAGCAGCGGATCCTCACCCAGGGATTCGAAGTTGCGTGATCCCCATGGTGTACGTGCAATGTCCAGACCAGGACCAAGAACAACGTTATGTGTTGTATCATGGGCTTCCTGTCCGATCAGATCACCATACTGTTTGGCAAGATCGGTATCCCAGGATGCTGCCAATGCGATCGGTGCAGGCAGTGCCGTGGACTTTTTGTCCTGCACATCCGGATTGGCAACACGTACGCCTGCTGGTCCATCCGCCATCTGTAGTGCCGGAATGCCAAGCCGCTCCAATCCATCATTATAGAAACCATAATAGTTATTTACTTTACCAGTAACGAATCCGACTTTCTCCTCCAGCGTCATCGCCTTGAGAAGCAGCTCGGTGCGTTCCTTCGCAGATAAGGATTTGTTCATCCAAGGACGATCTGCCCCGGAATCCGCTTCTGCGGCAAAGGCGTGTAACGGCATGGCCGCAACCGCCACGATGATTAATAGCATAAACCATCGTTTGAGGAAAATCAGGTTGAGTCTTCTGTTCATGTTTGTAAGCTCTCCTTCTCTCTTGATCATTTTTCTTGCACACATTGCTTGAATACATGTATACAAGGGAATGCAAACTGGCTTGTCCCAGCCCTTCAAGCATTCAGGCAGCCCTGCACATCGCTACGAAAAGTGCGGCTCGACAAGCGAGCAAGCAATTTCGCTTTCTTACGATAGCCGACCTGCGGATCAATTACATCCCCTTAAATATGGAAATGGAGCCGAAAGGAGTGAATTAGTTCTCAGGTATGATGTCATTATTAATTCATATAACAATGAATGAAAACGAGTTAATTACATTATTGTAACTCAAATCATACAAAATATTTAC
>NZ_JBYTCE010000031.1:0-62722 GCF_058789975.1 Paenibacillus sp. FW104-T2
AAACTCTCCAATAAAGTATTGAAAAGAGCGATTAGCTCATTTTGAATCTGACGAGATTAAAAATCTCATTTTTGCTTTGAAATCATACAGTCAAATGACTTGTACCGATTTCTCAGCATCGATCTTACAAGTAAGATCGTTACTCACTCGTTGTTCAGTTTTCAAAGATCAAACATTCAATTTATTGCTGTTTTTCATGTTGTCGTCGTTTTCAGCGGCGACTTTTATAATATATCATGTTCAGTTCCACTTTGCAAGTACTTTTTTTCAGAAATGTTATTCATTCCTTTTGCTGCAGGTACTTGTTTTGGTGGTTTGTCCTAAAAAGGAACGAAAATTAATTTATCATATCTAAACCAATAGGTCAACCCTTTTTCGACAATTTGTTATCATTCACGTTATTCCATTCATAGATTCGTCCTAAGTAGTTATGGAGGTACAGCGCTGGCTGTAGCGGTCCGCACCTCGCTCATCAATTAATACTGCATGTTTGAAGATCTGTACCATGCTTCTTACGGTTTAGACTTTTTGAGTTTGCCACTTCTTGCGTATTTGGACAGCTCCTTGGGCGGAGCGAATCGAGCATACATGCGGAATACTGTTTTGTATCTACTCGCTATAGCGTATTTGATCTCCTGGTCGAGGCGATTATCACTGAGGTCAAACAACATCTCATCCAGCTCTTTACGTAACACATAATCGAGTTCCTTACATTCCTTCTCGTTAAACAGCATACCCAGCATTAAGAGTTCTCCTTTTTCTGCATATGGATAAGGCGCGCCTTTATATTTGTATATTGAATCCCACACTCTCTAAAGTCAGGGTTATATTAGACGCGCCGATTTCAGCCCCTATGGGTTATAAAATACTCTTACCTATGGGATTGCTGAAACCCGTTTTATTGTTATGGTCAACTTTCTGAAAATTTATGAATGTCATTCCATACAAATTTATCCACGCACAATACTGAAGGTAATCGTACTTTCGATAATGGCTGCAATAAACAATAGGATAATAACCCAGCACGACGCAGTTAATGTCTTCTTCAAAAAAGTCTCCCACTGTTTTCCTAACCCCTGACGTTTGGCACTTCCAAGTTCAATGAGGCTTCTGGATGCCAGTCCCCCAAACTTGAGACCAAAAGCACAGGCAATGATAATGACGGGAATTTCTATAATTCCGTGCGGTAAAAGTCCCTTTACCACGATATCAAAAAGACTGGCTCCATTATCTGTGGTGATATGCACTAGAAAACCAATAACCATTCCGTTAATTACTAAAAATATAACAGGCAATATTCCAAAGAAAATTCCTGCATAGATCACGAGCACACTTTTGATGGCATTATTAAGAAAGATAAAGATAAAGAAATTCCATTGCACATTTCCGCTCTGTTCGAGCTGTCTGCTTACCTCTTGAAGTCCGCCTATCTGGTTCAATAATATGTCCTGCAGTGGCCCTGTACTTACCCATCCAGCTCCTATCCCTGCAACAAACAATATAACCGACCAGATTAATGCGTTACGAATGGATCCCAGATCCCTTAGAAATGTACTGAATTTTAACATGATAACCTCCTAATGACTGAAGTTGATGGACAAACAAATTTCTCATGCGAATAACTGCGCTGTACGAGCATACATTGGAGAGTAAACAAGCATTTCTTATGGGAGAGGGGCGCTTATTGAAATGAACTCGTTCTATGTATTTAGCGGCAAAAAGATTAAACGTTTCCTGATTGTGCTGGCTGCTGCCGTCTTTGCTATCGGGATTATTTATCTGGAAAGCGGCAATGTTTCAGTATTCTCGGAGGATTCACCGTCGGCTGTCTACAACGTACCCACAGAGAAAAAAGTAATTGCACTTACATTTGATATTAGCTGGGGCGATAAGCGCACGGAACCCATCCTTAAAGTGCTGCAGGATAACAAAGTAGAGAAGGCTACCTTCTTCTTATCCTCCCCTTGGAGCAAGACACACCCCGAGATTGTAACCTCCATCAAGGATGCGGGATACGAAATTGGCAGCCACGGACATAAGCACGATAATTACAGCACCATGACTGAAGAAGAAATTCGCAAGGAAATTTCGACTGCTCATAGCATTTTAACCGATTTAACGGGAAAAGAACCGAATCTGCTTCGTCTGCCCAATGGGGATTTTGACAAACGCGTACTTCAAGTAGCCAGCAGTCTTAACTACCAGGTCGTTCAATGGGATACCGACTCACAGGATTGGAAGAATCCAGGTGTACAAACCATCGTAGATCGGGTAGTCAGCAAAGCGCACCCTGGAGATATCGTACTTCTACATGCGAGTGATTCTTCCAAACAAACTCATGAAGCACTGCCAGTCATTATCGATAAATTAAGAAATCAGGGATATGAATTCGTAACCGTCTCCGAACTGCTGAATCATTCCAGTGCCAAAGGTACAGAAGTCCGTGATCAAGCCAGTGCTCAATAACACTAGCAAGATTTACAGTTAAACTATAGGCTTTGTATTCAATATTCAATTCTGAAGGTTTCGCATCACATTGGCAGCATAAATGAAAAGAGCTAACCAGGTTAGCTCTTTTTCGCGTTTTATTAAAAGATCCAGAATAGCTTCCTTCTTATGCTTGCTCCGTTCTCCCGCTCACGGCCTGCTCTGCAGAACCATCCACCAGCTTATGTAATATTAGCATTTGGTATGCATTACATGCCAGCAACGGGACCACAATAAAGGTGGTAGCGGCATTTACATCGATTCGGAGCACACCGATCGTCTCCACCACGGTTACTGCAATCATGAAAAAGAGCGTTGGGATCATTGCCGAGATATGTGTCTTTTTCACTTTCACGTAAGCGGTAACAATTGCAGCTGCCAAAATAATGATTCCAAGTACGATGTCGGATAAACGTTCTCGTCCGCCTCCGACAAACAAACGCAAAAACATGACGTCAAGTAAAGCGAGCACGGTTAAAACAAGCTGAACGATCTGCCATCCGCGTTTCGGAAATACACCTTTGCCCATATAATTCAGTATCAAGTAAGCGAAAAAACCCATCTGAGAATACACACTAATCATCACCCCTGATCCAAATAAAATCAGGAGATACAGCAGAAAATCGAAAATTCCGTTCGTTCTCTCCCCGTTTACCAGCATCATAATGAGACCTGTTACTAGCGATCCGGCTGCTCCGATAAGTAAGGCTGTCCAAAATAGGAAAAACCATTTACGTAAATTCAAATGTTTTCCACCCCCGAGAGTTTATTTTACCAACCTTCTCAGCAAAAAACCATCACCATTCAACATATTTAGTGCTTGCCCATCACATACTAAATGCAGTATCTAATCAAGGAGGGGTTATGCACATGAAACGGCCTTTGTGGCAGCTAAGCTGCGCCGTATTGGGGCTATCCGTCATGCTTGCCGGCTGCGGTTCAGATCAGAATTCTTCGCCTCCTCAAGGCAGTTATAAAGAGATGAAAACGATGGTCGTGGATATTCTGAAAAGTGATGAAGGCAAGAAGGCTGTAGAAGAAGCTCTAACTGGCCAAAGTTCCTCCGGGGGTGGCGGCGAAGGTGGAGATTCCGAACAAAGTGGCGGCGGATCGGGTGGCGGGTCTGGAACCATCGGTATGAAAATGTTAATGCCCATGCAATCTTCAGAACAAATACGTATTGCTGTTAAAGATACCATCACGGCTCCCGAGTACCAAAAGGAATTCGAGAAAATCATGACAGATCCACAATTTGCAAGTGAATTTGCCAAAGCCATTAACTCGCAAAGCAAGCAGCTGCATATGCAGTTGATCAAAGATCCCACTTATCAAAAATCGGTTGGGGATATCATGAAATCACCGGAAGTGTCCAAAATGTTTATGGACATGACCAAAACTCCAGAGTATCGTAAACAGACCATGACCGTAATGCAAGAAGTCATGCAGAATCCGCTATTTCGGATGGAAGTGCTCACGCTGCTCAAAAAAGTAGTACAGGAAGAACTGCAACCAAAAGTTGAATCCGGCGGTCAAGAACAAGGCGGACAGCAGGAGGGCGGCGGCGGCCAAGAAGGCGAAGGTGGTGGCGGCGGCGACAGTGGAGATGGCGGAAGTGGTGGTGACTCCGGAAGTGGCGGAGGATCATAATCCCTGTCGAGACAGTTAATCCTGATTTCAGGAACGGAACCATGTTATACGTTATAAAAGCCCGCATCCGATGGATGCAGGCTTTTTGATGTTGTGCTAATTGTTTCAATATGCTAAAACTTAGTCTCAATTGTCTGCGCTACTTCATCGTATATGGCACCGATGCGTGTATCAGCCTTATATACAGATGGCGAGAAATCAGGCTCCGATGGATGATTGTCCGGTGAACCGAGAGGAATCTGTGCGAGCAGCTCTGTGTGCAGGCTTTCCGCAAGACGTCCACCGCCCCCACGACCAAAGACATAGTCTTTCTCTCCACATTTGCCACATTCGTAATAAGCCATGTTCTCTACAACACCCAGCAGCTCATGCTCGGTCTGAATCGCCATTGCACCCGCTCTCGCGGCTACAAATGCTGCTGTTGCATGCGGCGTTGTCACGATGATCTCCTTGCTCTGTGGCAGCATTTGATGCACATCCAGGGCTATGTCACCTGTGCCTGGAGGCAAATCAAGCAGCATGTAGTCCAGTTCTCCCCAATTTACATCTGTAAAGAACTGACGCAGCATACGACCCAGCATAGGACCACGCCAGATTACAGGGTTATTTTCACGAATGAAAAATCCCATCGACATCACTTTCACACCGAAACGCTCGACCGGCTGAATGATTCCATCCTCTACAACTGGGTATTCTTCAATCCCCATCATATCAGGTACACTGAAACCATAGATGTCCGCATCAATTAATCCAACTTTTTTACCTTGCCGAGCGAGGGCAGCAGCCAGATTCACTGTGACTGTAGATTTACCTACCCCACCTTTGCCACTTGCTACTGCAATATAGCGAACACCCGATTCAGGGCTTAATAACTCATGACCATCCAGACCTGCTGCGTGGCCTTTTACAAGCACTTCTTCGTCATTCTGCTCATTCCCAGGTTGTCCTGCATTCACAATCTCTCGTTCATGTTCTGATGCTGCACGCAGGCGTATATGTACATCCTGAATCCCATGTTGAGACAATAGGTTACGTGCGGCATCACTAAGAGCAGTTGTATCCTCAGTCTGATTGTCCAATGTAACAATGGTCAATGCCACATGATTTTCTTTTACCATGACATCACGAATCCATTGAAGCTCGGTCAGACTCACTCCCAATTGTGGTTCCTGTAAAGGTTGCAATAGTTCAAGTATCTGTTCTTTTGATATCATCAGACAGCACCTCAGCTTTATCTATTGGCATGTAATTAGGTATGCTGTGTTAATTATAACATTCTCCTTCTCTTTGTAACTAACTTTTGGGACGTTCCCCTGAGGAATACCTCAATATTCCATTATAGATGGAAGCGGCTACTTTACGCTGATATGCTTCATCGGCAAGAAGACGTGCCTCATCCGGATGAGATAAGAAACCAACTTCTACGAGAGCAGACGGAATTTTCAATGCTTGAAGCAGATATACGGTATTTACCGTTTTTGCAATTCGATCTGTATTTTCAAGATTACGAATCATCTCTTGCTGCAACAGATTGGCCAAGCCTTCATTGTCGGGGTGGTTGGGTGTATAAAAGACCTGTGCGCCACTCCAGCGGTTCGAAGGGACACTGTTCATGTGAATGCTGATAAACAGATCTGCCTGCTTGTCTTCAATTCTTCTTACTCTTTGCTTAAGATCTTCTGTCTTCCGTTTGGAATATCCTCTGGTATCTGCCTCTGCAAGATCTGTGTCAATCTCTCGTGTCATGACCACCAGTGCTCCAGCTTGCTGCAGATAGTCCCGTACATACAAAGCAATCGACAAGTTGATATCCTTCTCGATGACCCCCTGCTTGCTCACAGCCCCCCCGTCTGGTCCACCATGCCCTGCATCAATCGCGATGACTTTACCTGCTAACGGCAGCCCCCAATATCCGGACGTCTTCGATGAAGGAAGTTCATACGTCACCACAGCTACCAACATCGCAAGAAGACATAGGCTTAGCAGCACACGCTTTACTGTACGCAACCGGATCCATACCACAAAATGCTTCCCCATATTTTTACGCATAAAAAAACCACCTCGTCCCTATAAATGACTCTAATCATCTATATGGGACAAGATGGACAAATATACCGTTAGGAGCGGACTTGCTCCGCCATTCCCTCAATCAGCACTTCAGCTACCTCAGGACGAGTAATTCTGGTGGCGGGTACTCCTCCATCACGGAGCTGACCACGCACTTTTATACCGAATAACGTCATAGAGGCAGAAGCGATGTCATTTTGTCAGCTCCCTAAATTCTCTTCATAGTGGAGGTTCGATAGAGAAATGTTCAAAGCTAAGATGTAAGGGCTAAGGATGTTCCCGCTATTTCGAATACTTTATTTATGAAGTCCGCATTCTGTTTTATCATTACCGGACCATCGTCCTGCACGCGGATCTTCACCTGGCATAACTTGACGGGTGCAATATTCACAACCAATGCTCGGATAGTTCTGATCATGGAGAGGGTTATATACAACGTTATTGGCCCGAATATAGTCCCACACATCCTCAGAAGTCCAATGAGCGATCGGGTTAAATTTCATAAGTCCAAACTTCGTATCGTATTCCACCTTCTTCGCATTAGCACGAGTCGGTGCTTGATCTCTGCGAATTCCCGTGATCCAAGCATCATACTTGGAAAGAATACGTGTCAGCGGCTCAACCTTGCGAATATTGCAACAAGCATTAGGATCCGATTTCCACAATTCCTCTCCATGTTGGGCCGCCTGTTCTTCAGGCGTAATTTTGGGAGAGACACGCACAAAATCCATATTGTATTTCTCTTTCATAAGATCACGAGTCTCATACGTTTCCTTGAAGTGAAAATCAGTGTCGAGATAAAAAACATCCGTAGATGGACTTACCTTCTGCAGCATATCTACAAGTACAACATCTTCCGCACCAAAGCTGCATGCAAAAGTGATATTTGGGAATGTCTCAACAGCGTAACGGATAATATCCTCAGGGCTTGCGTTTTCCAATTCTTCTGCTTTCGTCCGAGCAAGGTTTTCTTTTTCCAACAAGTTCATTCTGAATTTCCCCCATTCTGCTTTTCCCGAAAACTTTAATGCCGACCAATCTAATAAGAATTATGTATAGTATAAATCTTTCAGGGGGGATGTCAATGCCTGCCACATGGTAAAATGATTCATTTGCAGCCCATTTTTGTGAGTGGATTACCAAGCATTTTGTGAATACTTAGATTCTCTTTAGGTTCTCTTCAAATAAGTCCATTGCAATTAACTTAAGCAGGAAAGAAGGTATTAGAGTCCAATTTGCTGTGCTAATCGTGAAATCCTTTGTCCCTACAAGGTTATCAGGATTAAACTGCACTAAAATCCAGAATGATAATGCTTGTGCTAAGACCAAATATGAAATGCAAAGGAACCAAGCGTGCATGAAAAAATTTGAATTCTCTGTGCATACATGTAAGTGACTTTTATTGAATTCATAAGAAAAACTGATGATTGGGGTCTCGCGTAACCCTGTCCGAAATGATCTATCTTCATCCAAATCTAAGATGAGAAATAAGGCATGTTAGATCATATACATATGACAAACTGTTTGCGCAATCCTTGGAACAACTAATCCACGTTTTATAGACAACAAAAAACCTCTGGCCGAGGCCAGAGGCTTGTAATACATATTAACGTTTGGAGAACTGAGGAGCGCGACGAGCGGCTTTGAGACCGTATTTTTTACGTTCTTTCATCCGTGGGTCACGAGTCAGGAATCCTGCTTTTTTCAGGGAAGCACGGTATTCCGGATCTGCTTTGAGCAGAGCGCGGGAGATACCATGACGGATTGCTCCAGCTTGACCGGAGATTCCGCCACCATGAGCGATAACCAAAACGTCATAGTTGCTAAGCGTTTCTGTCAAAGTCAGTGGTTGTTTTACGATCAGTTTGAGTGTTTCCAAACCGAAGTATTCATTAATATCACGTTTGTTGATGACAATGCGTCCTTCACCCGGTACAAGGCGAACACGAGCTACCGAATGTTTACGACGACCTGTCCCATAGTATTGTACTTGTGCCATGAAACTGTCCTCCTTTTAATTAACCGCGAAGTTCGTAAACTTCTGGTTTTTGTGCTGCATGTGGATGCTCAGTGCCTCTGTACGCTTTAAGTCTCAGCTTCATTTTTTCGCCCATGCGAGTTTTAGGAAGCATACCGCGAACAGCCAATTCCAACATACGTTCCGGTTTGTTTTTAACCATATCTTCTGCAGAAGTTACTTTCAAACCACCTGGGTGCATCGAGTGACGGTAGTATTTCTTGTCTTGCATTTTTTTACCAGTCAATACGATTTTCTCAGCATTGATGATAACTACGAAATCGCCAGTGTCCACATGTGGAGTGAATTGTGGCTTGTGTTTGCCGCGGATCAAAGCAGCTGCTTCGCTCGCCAAACGTCCGAGCGTTTTGCCTTCGGCATCAATGATGTGCCATTGGCGCTCAACTTCGTTAGGCTTCGCCATGTACGTTGTACGCATGAAAAGTTCCTCCTTAAAATGTTCAAAATCTCATTTTCATTTATCTTCGTTCATTAAGTGATAACTTTAGGTGTTGATGGATAGTTGTTGCGATGTGACGCTCTTAATTGGGGCTGTGGGAAAGCCATTAAGAAAACACAACTTTTATATTACATGATAGGAGGTTAAATCGCAAGTGTTAATTAAGCTTTTCACTCACCAAATTTAATCTTTTTTGTATTCAAGATCCCAGAGCATTAAACCGCAACTTACCGCAGTTGGTCCTGCAGCAGAGCGATTACATGCGGCAATCATATTCGGTACATCAGAGGCTTTCCGTTTGCCCTCTCCGATCTCCAGCAGTGTACCTACAATAATGCGAACCATATGCTGCAAAAAGCCGTTGCCGCTCACATAAATATGAATGACTCCCTGATCGCGCGGATGATCTCTGCACATTGAACGGTCAACCTCTATCCATGCGTCGTATACCGAACGTATATGATTGTCTTTCTGAGACTTGCGGGAAGCAAAGGAGGTGAAATCATACGTACCAATAAAATGACGAAGCCCCTCCTGCATTGCAGTTACGTCTAACCTGGCATGATGATGATATTGCAGCCTTCTGTTGAATACATCCGGAAATTGATTTGCATTGATCGTATAGCGGTACGTCTTCGTTTTCGCTGCATAGCGAGAATGAAACTCAAGCGGTACCTCTATCGCATCAATAACAACAATATCAGAGGGTAATCTAGAATTAAGTGCAATACACCATCGTTCAATCGGGATTTGAGATTCGGTAGCAAAGTTGAAGATCTGCCTCCGAGCATGAACACCCGCGTCAGTTCTACCTGACCCCGTTATCTTGACCGTCTCACCTGTCAATGCACGAATGGCATCTTCAAGATGATCCTGAATCGTATTCCCCCCCGGCTGTACCTGGAAGCCATAATAAGCAGTGCCATCATAAGCAAGCGTCATGCACAAGTTGCGCATCATTACCACACCTTTGTTCCATACTATACATACCCTACCCCGAACAGCAAAAGAAGCCCCTTCCGGAGCTTCTATTACAGCACGAATTCCGAAATGAAGTGAAAAAAAGGGTTAATCCAGAATCAACGACTCTGTCCCCTTTCCTCATCTCATCTGTTTTACGCGCGGTCAACCAGTTCCAAGTAAACCATAGGCGCTGCGTCACCACGACGAGGTCCCAGTTTAAGGATACGAGTGTATCCACCTGGACGCTCAGCGTAACGACCGGACAATTCGCTAAACAGTTTTTGGATTGCATCTTGCTCACCATCGATAGTTTCGCGGCGAACATAAGCTGCCACTTGGCGACGGGCATGAAGATCTCCCTTTTTCGCTTTAGTGATCAGTTTTTCAGCAATAGAGCGAACCTCTTTTGCTTTCGCTTCAGTTGTCTGAATGCGCTCGTACAAGAACAGGTCGGTTACCAGGTCACGGAACAAAGCTTTACGCGCGCTGGAATTACGGCCCAACTTTTGGTATGCCATTGTTTTCCCTCCTTCACTTCAAGCACTCAGCTGTCTATTCTTCTGTACGGAGTCCCAGACCCAATTCTTCGAGCTTCTCTTGAACTTCTTCCAAAGACTTGCGTCCGAGGTTACGGACTTTCATCATGTCTTCTTCCGTTTTCGTAGTCAGCTCTTGCACGGTATTAATACCGGCACGTTTCAGGCAGTTGTAGGAACGAACAGAGAGATCCAGCTCTTCGATCGTCATTTCGAGTACTTTTTCTTTTTTGTCTTCTTCTTTTTCGACCATGATCTCAGCATCTTTCGCTTCGTCTGTAAGACCGACGAAGAGCATCAAATGCTCGGTCAAAATTTTAGCGCCGAGGCTTACAGCCTCTTCAGGACGAATACTTCCGTCTGTCCAAACTTCCAACGTGAGCTTGTCATAGTTGGTTACTTGGCCAACACGCGTATTTTCCACAGCGTAGTTAACGCGGCTGATCGGGGTGAAGATGGAATCGACTGGGATGACGCCGATCGGCTGGTCATCGCGTTTATTCCGATCTGCCTGGACGTAGCCGCGACCGCGATTGGCAAAAATACGCATGTGAAGTCTCGAACCTGGTCCGAGCGTAGCAATGTGCAGATCCGGGTTAAGGATTTCCACATCGGAATCAGCACGGATATCTCCAGCCGTGATTGCTCCTTCGCCTTCAGCATCAATCTCGAGCACTTTCTCCTCATCCGAATGAATTTTAAGCGACAAAGCTTTCAGGTTAAGAATAATCTCCGTTACATCTTCCATTACGCCAGGAACTGTAGCAAATTCATGCAGAACGCCATCGATTTGAACCGAAGACACTGCCGCACCCGGCAGTGACGAGAGCAAGATTCGGCGAAGCGAGTTTCCAAGCGTCGTTCCGTATCCGCGCTCCAGCGGTTCTACTACGAATTTCCCATAGGTGCCATCATCGTTGACGTCAACCGTCTCAATTTTCGGCTTTTCGATTTCAATCACTGCAATACCCCTCCTTCAAAACGTCGGTCCTCTATGAAACATTTACCTTCTCTTGCGAAAACATGTAGTAGTATGCCTAAACAACCATTATTAGCAGATTGTGCTGGATTTATACCACACGCAGGGGCAAATCTCATTAGACACGACGACGTTTTGGAGGACGGCATCCGTTGTGTGGGACTGGAGTTACGTCTTTGATCAGGTTAACTTCCAGACCTGCAGCTTGCAAAGAGCGGATCGCTGCTTCACGGCCTGCGCCTGGTCCTTTAACCATAACCTCAACGGCTTTCATCCCATGTTCCATTGCAGCTTTGGCAGCAGTCTCAGCAGCCATTTGTGCAGCAAACGGAGTCGATTTACGGGAACCTCTGAATCCGAGGCCGCCGGAGCTTGCCCACGAAATTGCGTTTCCGTGAGGATCCGTAATGGTAACGATAGTGTTATTGAAAGTGGAACGGATATGTGCCACGCCAGATTCAATATTTTTACGGTCACGACGTTTAGTACGTACGACTTTTTTCGGTTTAGCCATTTTCTCTTATCCCCCCTTATTATTTCTTCTTGTTCGCTACTGTACGACGAGGACCTTTACGAGTACGAGCATTCGTTTTCGTACGTTGTCCACGAACAGGCAGACCACGACGATGACGAACTCCACGGTAACAACCGATCTCCGTCAAACGTTTAATATTCAAAGAGATTTCACGACGCAGGTCACCTTCTACTTTGACCTCTTTGTCGATACTTTCACGCAATTTGCTGACTTCATCTTCCGTCAAATCACGAACACGAGTGTCCGGATTGATGCCTGTAGAGCTCAGAATTTTCTGGGAAGTCGTTTTACCGATTCCGAAAATATAAGTCAAGGCGATCTCAACGCGCTTATCACGTGGCAAATCCACACCAGCTATACGTGCCATTTTACGCTACACCCCCTTCATTAACCTTGTTTTTGTTTGTGTTTCGGATTTTCACAGATAACCATAACATTCCCTTTGCGGCGAATGACTTTGCATTTTTCGCAAATCGGTTTGACCGAAGGTCTTACCTTCATGTGAATTACCTCCTCAAAGTTCTGCTTAGCAAAACTCTCTTCGTAAGCATTGACCTCGTTTTACCATTGTAAAACCGGCTTCGAAGCTTTCGCAAGTTTTGCCGGGCAAAACCCGCTTCAAGCTTCACAGTTCATTGCAACTGTCTACTACTATTTACGGTAAGTTATACGTCCTTTTGTCAGATCATAAGGCGATAACTGAACAACTACTTTGTCACCAGTCAGGATACGGATAAAGTGCATCCGCAGCTTGCCGGAAACGTGAGCGAGAATTTGATGACCGTTCTCAAGCTCAACCTTGAATGTTGCATTCGGCAGCGGTTCAAGAACCGTGCCTTCCACTTCAATGACATCTTCCTTGGCCATTAGTCAGTCTCCTTTCTCTTCAGCTTGAATGTTGGTGGATTCCAGAAACGAATGAACCGCATAGCGGAGCTTTCCGTTTGTCACCCGACCACTCTCGTTTAAACTGTTTACAACCTCGCTGCTGATCATCGGCTGGAGCTCCAGATGAAGAATATTCTTCTTCTTAGGTTGATCAAACTTACGTTTGTCTCCATCCGCTATATACACGAACCTACTGTCCGCTATAGCAACAATTACCGCGGCTTGGTCCGCATTGCGGCCTTTACGGATCTTCACAAGTTGACCGAGCTGCGGATTAGACTGATTATTCATGCCTCATCACCTACGCATTCAGTTTTGTGAAAATTTCCATGCCATCTGGTGTAACTGCTACGGTGTGTTCAAAGTGGGCACATAACGATCCGTCAACAGTAACGACAGTCCAATTATCTTCCAACGTTTTCACATACCGGCTACCTGCGTTAACCATCGGCTCTATGGCCAGCACCATGCCCGCTTTAAGCCGTGGTCCCCGATCAGGAAGACCATAGTTCGGAATTTGGGGTTCTTCGTGCAGATCCGCTCCTATGCCGTGACCGACATATTCCCGAACTACCGAAAAACCGGCATCCTCAATATATTTCTGAATCGCATGAGATATAGTAAACAAGCGAATGTCCGGTTTAACCAGCGCCAGACCTGCGTATAACGAAGCCTCGGTAACGTCCAGAAGACGACGGGCTTCTTCGGAAATACGGCCGACCGGATAAGTCCAGGCAGAATCTCCATGATACCCCTGGTACTGCGCGCCAATGTCAAACGTAACGATATCGCCCTCGTTCAACTTGCGTTTGCCGGGAAATCCATGCACCAACTCTTCATTTACTGAAGCGCACACACTGGCAGGAAAACCGTTATAACCTTTGAAAGACGGCACAGCTCCTTGACTGCGGATGTATTGATCGGCCATATGGTCAAGTTCTCCAGTCGTAATACCGGGAGCGATATGCTCTGCCAAGAGACGATGCGTTTCCGCAACGATTCTCCCTGCTTCCCTCATCAAGCCCAGTTCCGTTTCGGACTTACCAATGATCATTCAATTAACCTCGCAGTAAGGACACGATCTCTTGAGAGACTTGATCAATATCCTGTTCTCCGTTCATTTGACGAAGAAGACCTTTGTTCTCATAAAACGTGAGGAGTGGTGCTGTTTTGTTGATATATTCGTCAAGACGGGTTCCTACGCTCTCTTCGTTATCATCCGAGCGTTGGTACAACTCGCCGCCGCATTTATCACAAATACCTTCCTGCTTAGGCGGATTGAATACGACATGATAAGTGGCGCCACAGTTTTTGCAAATGCGACGACCCGTCAAACGAGCCAGCAATTTGTCGCGGTCCACTTTCAGGTTGATTACATGATCGAGACCTGAGTTCAGTCGGTCCAGGATGCCATCAAGCGCTTCTGCTTGAGACAGGGTTCTTGGAAAACCATCCAAGAGGAATCCTTCTCTGCAGTCGGGCTGCTGCAACCGTTCTTCAACGATGCCGATGGTTACATCATCTGGTACAAGCAATCCTTGATCCATATATTCCTTGGCTTTCAGGCCAATGGGAGTTCCCTGCTTAATCGCCAGACGAAATGCATCGCCTGTTGAAATGTGGGGAATACCGAACTCTTTCACGATGACGTCTGCTTGCGTTCCTTTTCCTGCCCCCGGAGGGCCCATGAATAGGATGTTCACGTTATGTCACTCCCTCCAAGACTACCCTACATCAACAAACAGCACAATAGGTGCCGGCAAGTAAATCTTAGCTTGACCGGTACCTATTGCCTATTTATTGATAAAACCTTTGTAGTGGCGTTTGATCAATTGGCTTTCGATTTGCTTCATGGTATCGAGCGCAACACCGATAACGATCAGGAGAGACGTTCCTCCAATTTGCGCCGATTGAGGCAAACCAGAAAGTGCCCCTAAGAATACAGGCAGAACGGAAATGACTGCCAAGAAGATGGCTCCGGCCATTGTCAAACGAGTCATGACACGGGTCAGATATTTCTCGGTTGCTTTACCCGGGCGAATGCCTGGGATGTAACCGCCGTTCTTTTTCATATTATCAGCCATCTGCTGTGGATTCATCTGTACAAAAGTATAGAAGAAAGTGAAACCGAAGATCATCACGACATACAATAACATACCCAGAGGTTTGTGAGTAGTCAGATTTTGTCCGATCCACTGTGCCCATAAACGATCAGCCCAGAAGTTGGCGATAATCGTTGGGAACATCAACAGAGATGAAGCAAAGATGACAGGGATAACACCTGCTGCGTTAATCTTCAGCGGGATATGTGTATTCTGTCCACCGTACATTTTGTTACCTACGACGCGTTTCGCGTACTGCACAGGAATTTTCCGAATCGCCTGCTGAATGTAAATGACACCGATGATAATCAACACAATAACAATCGCGACGATTACACCTTTAAGGATGTTCATGAACAACTGATCAGGTTGAATGAAGTCGGACTCGATTGTCTGTTTGATAATGTTAGGCACCGTTGAGAGGATACCCGCAAAGATCAAAATCGAAATCCCGTTTCCTATGCCCTTCTCGGTGATCTGCTCACCAAGCCACATCAGGAATGAAGTACCGGCCGTAAGTACAATCGCGATCAAGATATAATCAGCAAAAGTGGCGTTAGGCACCATCTCTGTATTGTACAAGCGGTTGAATCCGATCGACGTACCAAACGCTTGAATCAATGCCAGACCGATCGTTAAATAACGAGTCAGCTGAGCTGATTTTTTCTTACCTTGTTCACCTTGCTTAGCCCATTCCGCTAACTTAGGGATAACGTCCATGGAAAGCAACTGTACTATGATAGACGCAGTGATGTAAGGTACGATCCCGAGTGCAAAGATCGAGAACTGGAACAGTGCTCCACCCGAGAACGTATTGAGAAGTCCAAAAACTTCTTTACCCGCAGAATTTGTCGCTTCGAAAACCTCTTTGTTTACTCCAGGTACTGGAACGAAGGATCCGATGCGGTAAATGATCAGTACAAAAAGGGTAAATAATACCCTTTTGCGCAGATCTTCAACCCGCCAGATATTCTTTAGGGTCTTGAACATTAAATCACCTCGGTTGTACCGCCGGCAGCTTCAATTTTCTCCACCGCAGATTGAGAAAACTTGTTAGCTTTAACAGTCAGCTTCACAGTGACTTCACCGTTACCCAGGATCTTGATTCCGGATTTAGCGTTTTTAACTACGCCGTTCGTCATCAAGAATTCTGGAGTTACTTCAGTACCCGCAGCAAAACTGTTCAGGTCTTCAATATTCACAACCGCATATTCCTTGCGAGTTGGGTTTACGAAACCACGTTTTGGCAAGCGACGATACAATGGATTTTGTCCACCTTCGAAGCCCGGACGTACACCACCGCCGGAACGAGCGTTTTGTCCTTTGTGACCGCGACCTGATGTTTTACCCGTACCACTACTTGGACCGCGACCAAGACGTTTACGCTCTTTGCGGGATCCAGGAGCTGGGGAAAGCTCATGTAACTTCATCGTTCGTTGCACCTCCTTAAAGATTTATGGGAATATCCCGTATTAAGCTTCTACTTCTTTAACAGCTACCAAGTGACTTACTTTGTTAATCATACCACGAATGGCTGGATTATCATTTTGAACCACTTTGCTGTTGATTTTGCGCAAGCCCAATGTTTTCACAGTTGTTCTTTGCGTCTCCGGACGTCCGATCAAGCTGCGGACGAGGGTAATTTCCAATTTAGCCATGAGATTCCCTCCTTAACCCAGAAGCTCTTCGACGGATTTTCCGCGCAGTTTAGCCACGTCTTCAGCACGCTTCAAACGGGACAAACCTTCCAAAGTCGCATTGACCATGTTCATGGAATTCGAAGAACCCAGAGATTTTGTCAAAATGTCACCTACACCAGCAAGTTCGAGAACCGCACGTACAGGACCACCAGCGATAACACCAGTACCTTCAGATGCTGGTTTCAACAGAACGCGTCCTGCGCCGAACTTACCTGTTACCAAGTGAGGAATCGATGTTCCTACGAGTGGAACGTGTACAAGGTTTTTCTTAGCGTCTTCAATACCTTTGCGAATTGCATCAGGTACTTCGCCCGCTTTACCGATACCAGCTCCAACCCAGCCGTTGCCGTCGCCGACTACAACCAGTGCGCTAAAGCTGAAACGGCGTCCGCCTTTTACTACTTTAGCTACGCGATTAATATTTACAACTCTTTCAGTCAGTTCCAAAGTATTCGGATCTACACGCAAGTCGTTAACCTCCTTTTGAAAAATATCTTAAAACTCAAGTCCTGCTTCACGAGCCGCTTCAGCCAATGCTGCGATACGACCATGGTACAGATATCCGCTACGGTCAAATACGATGTTAGAAACGCCTTTGTCTTTCGCACGTTTTGCAACGAGTTCGCCAACTTTACGAGCTGACTCAACAGAAGCGCCGTTTTTGATGTCGCTGCTCAGTTCTTTGTCTACAGTAGACGCGGAAGCGATCGTTACACCAGCTACGTCATCGATAATTTGAGCGTACATATGTTTACCAGAACGGAATACGTTCAAACGAGGACGTGCTGCCGTTCCTTGGATTTTCTTACGAACACGCAGGTGTCTTTTCAGACGAGCCTTGTTTTTATCTTGTTTCGTAATCATCTCAGGGATTCACTCCTTTCAGGTTACCTCGCTGGCTTCAAACCGGAAGCCACGGGGTATATTAGAAACACACGAAGCAAGCAAGCCGAAAGCCGCGCAAAGGCGGTAAGAGAAATCTTATTTCTTCTTACCGGCTTTACCTTCCTTACGGATGATACGCTCGCCTTCATATTTAATACCTTTACCTTTGTACGGCTCAGGTTCACGAACGGAACGGATTTTAGCAGCGTAAGCACCTACGCGCTCTTTGTCGATCCCGCGAACGATGATTTTTGTATTCGAAGGAACTTCGAATTCAATTCCCGCTTCCGGTGTAATTTCAACCGGGTGAGAGTATCCAACGTTCAGAACGATTTTATCTCCGGATTTGCTTGCACGATATCCGACCCCAACCAACTCCAGAGATTTTGCGAATCCTTCAGTAACGCCGCTCACCATGTTGCTTACAACGCTGCGCGTTGTGCCGTGCAAAGAACGGTGAGTTTTGTTATCGGAAGGACGCACAACTGTAATTTCGTTGTTCTCAACTGTAACCTTCATGTCTTTATGAAGTTCACGAGTCAGAGTTCCTTTTGGTCCTTTTACCGTAATAACGGTGTTGTCCAGTGTGATGTCCACACCACTTGGTACTGTAATTGGTTTGCGACCAATACGAGACATATGTTGCACCTCCTATCTTGTGACGTTATATTACCAAACGTAGCAAACGACTTCTCCGCCGGATTTCGATTGACGAGCTTCTTTGTCCGTCATAACACCTTTGGATGTCGAGATGATCGCGATACCCAGGCCACCAAGTACACGAGGTACTTCGTTGCTTTTCGTGTAAACACGAAGACCAGGTTTACTGATTCTTTTCAGACCAGTGATAACGCGCTCGTTATTTTGACCGTATTTCAGGAAAACACGGATAATCCCTTGTTTGTTATCATCGATAACTTCAGCGTCACGGATGAAACCTTCACGCTTCAGGATATCGGCGATTTGTTTTTTCATTGTCGAAGCAGGCATTTCTACTGTTTCGTGACGAACAGTGTTCGCGTTACGAATACGAGTAAGCATATCTGCAATTGGATCAGACATAGTCATTGTGAGTTAACCTCCTTCCCGTTCAGGACTTTTTACCAGCTTGCTTTTTTCACGCCAGGAATCTGGCCTTTATAAGCTAATTCACGGAAGCAAATTCTGCAAATTTTGAACTTTTGCAGCACCGAATGTGGACGTCCGCAACGCTCACAGCGTGTATAAGAACGCACTTTAAACTTTGGTGTACGTTGTTGTTTAACTTTCATCGAAGTTTTTGCCACTTTAGCCTGACACCTCCTAAATAATTTCGGAGAAAAGGGAGTCCTTCCAGACACCCGGAAACGTTATGCCAACTTTATTTTACGAAAGGCATTCCCAGTTGCGTGAGCAACTCACGGGACTCTTCGTCTGTTTTCGCCGTTGTTACAATAACAATGTCCATACCGCGGACTTTGTCTACTTTATCATACTCGATCTCTGGGAAGATCAATTGTTCTTTCAGACCCAGTGTGTAGTTACCACGTCCGTCGAACGCTTTGCTCGATACACCGCGGAAGTCGCGGACACGAGGCAATGTAACGTTGAACAATTTATCGAGGAAGTAGTACATACGCTCGCCGCGCAATGTAACTTTCACACCGATAGGCATGTTCTCACGCAGTTTGAAACCTGCGATAGATTTTTTAGCACGAGTGATTACAGGTTTTTGACCTGCGATCAGTTGCAAATCGTTTACTGCGGAATCCAACACTTTGGAGTTTTGGACAGCGTCGCCCACACCCATGTTGATAACGATTTTCTCGATTTTAGGCACTTGCATTACCGTTGTATAGTTAAACTTCTGCATCAAACCAGGAGCGATTTCTTGCAGGTAACGTTCTTTCATTCTTGATGCCATGAATCATAGCCCTCCTTTCTCATTCGGTTCAATTAGTCGATAATTTCTCCGGAACGTTTAGCAACGCGCACTTTCTTTCCGTTATCCAACACTTTGTAACCAACACGGGTTACTTTTCCGCTCTTTGGATCGATGTGCATCACGTTGGAAACGTGAATCGGAGCTTCCTTCTCGATAATGCCGCCTTGCGGATTTTGCTGGTTAGGCTTCTGGTGTTTTTTAATCATGTTAACACCTTCCACAAGGACGCGGTTCTCACGAGGATAAGCAGCGATGACACGGCCTTTTTTACCTTTGTCTTTACCGCTGATCACCATAACCGTATCTTCTTTTTTAACGTGAAGTTTGTTGTTATGGGATTCCAGAACTTTTTTCACTCTTGGCATTTCGTACACCTCCTGTTTCTAAACATCACGAGCTTAATCTATTAGATAACCTCTGGGGCCAAGGAAACGATTTTCATGAAGTCTTTCTCGCGAAGTTCACGAGCAACAGGTCCGAAAATACGTGTTCCACGTGGGCTTCTGTCGTCTTTTACAACAACAGCTGCATTTTCATCAAAACCGATGTAGGAACCGTCTTTACGACGTACAGAACGTTTCGTACGAACGACAACCGCTCTAACTACATCACCTTTTTTGACAACGCCGCCTGGTGTTGCTTGTTTTACAGAACAAACGATCAGATCACCGATTTGTGCTGTACGACGTCCCGTACCGCCGAGTACGCGGATACACATCAGTTCCTTCGCACCGGAGTTGTCGGCTACAGCCAAACGTGTAAATGGTTGAATCATTTAGTATTCCTCCTTCCAGCTATGCTGATAATGCATTAGATGATAACCGCTTTTTCTACGATTTCAGTAAGTCTCCAGCGTTTATCTTTCGAAAGCGGACGAGTCTCCATGATTTTCACCGTGTCACCGATTTTCGCAGTGTTTTCTTCGTCATGCGCTTTGAACTTTTTAGTAACCTTGATGCGTTTATGGTACAATTTATGGTTTTTGTAAGTTTCTACAGCAACAACAATCGTTTTATCCATTTTATCGCTAACAACTTTACCAGTTTGCACTTTACGTGCGTTACGTTCTTCGCTCATTGTTGGCCTCCTTCCTGATTACGGACGGAATGTATATCCGACCTCTAATTAACCGATACCCAGTTCTCTTTCACGGATGATGGTTTTAGCACGAGCTATTTCTTTCCGCACATCACGGATTCGAGTCGGGTTATCCAGCTGACCGGTAGCGAGTTGAAAGCGGAGGTTAAAGAGTTCTTCTTTAAATCCGGCAATCTTTTGCTCGATTTCAGCAGAGGTTAGGTTGCGAAATTCACTAGCTTTCATTTGCTTCACCACCCAATTCTTCACGTTTCACAAACTTCGTTTTGATTGGCAGTTTGTGAGCGGCAAGACGCATCGCTTCGCGTGCGATCTCCTCCGGTACACCAGCAAGTTCAAACATGATCTTACCTGGTTTCACAACTGCAACCCATTTTTCTACGTTACCTTTACCGCTACCCATCCGAACCTCGAGAGGCTTTTGAGTGATTGGTTTGTCAGGGAAAATTTTAATCCAGACTTTACCACCACGTTTGATGTAACGAGTCATCGCAATACGAGCCGCTTCGATTTGCCGGTTCGTAATCCAAGCCGGTTCCGTAGCTTGCAGACCGTATTCGCCAAAGTTCAGCGTAGTTCCGCCTTTTGCTTGGCCTTTCATATGTCCACGTTGTTGCTTACGGTGTTTTACACGTTTTGGTACCAACATGATTAGTTGCCTCCTTCCTTAGCAGCTTGTTTCTTAGCCGTAGGAAGAACCTCTCCACGATAGATCCATACTTTTACGCCGATACGGCCGTAAGTTGTATGAGCCTCTGCTGTACCGTAGTCGATGTCGGCACGAAGCGTGTGCAGTGGAACAGTTCCTTCGCTGTAGCCTTCCGAACGTGCGATCTCAGCTCCGCCAAGACGTCCGCCCACTTGAGTTTTAATACCTTTTGCACCAGAGCGCATAGTTCTTTGAATAGCTTGTTTCAGAGCACGACGGAAAGAAACGCGACGTTCCAGTTGTTGTGCAATGCTTTCTGCTACCAGGATTGCGTCCAGGTCTTGGTTCTTAATTTCAGAGATGTTGATGTGTACTTTTTTACCGCCAGCAATTTTCGTAATTTGGTTACGAAGATTCTCAACTTCAGATCCACCTTTACCGATTACCATACCTGGTTTCGCTGTGTGAATCGTTACGTTCACGCGGTTAGCCGCTCTCTCGATTTCAACACGAGACATAGCGGAGTCTTTCAATTTATTTTTCAGGAATTCACGAATTTTCACGTCTTCCATCAAAAGATCACCGAAGTCTTTGCCTGCATACCATTTAGATTCCCAGTCACGGATAACTCCGACACGGAGTCCGACCGGATTTACCTTTTGGCCCACACGTTTTCCCTCCTTCTACTTTTCAGATACCACCAAAGTGATGTGGCTAGTACGTTTGTTAATACGACTTGCACGTCCCATTGCACGAGGGCGGAAACGTTTCATTGTCGGTCCTTGGTTCACGTAAGCTTGCGAAATGACCAAGTTATTAACATCCATAGAATAGTTATGTTCCGCATTCGCAATAGCGGAGTTAAGCAACTTCTCGACGATTGGAGAAGCGGATTTCGGAGTGTGACGGAGAATGGCAACCGCCTCACCAACTTGCTTGCCGCGAATCAAGTCAACAACGAGTTGAACTTTACGAGGAGCAATCCGGATAAACTTAGCATGTGCTTTTGCTTCCATTGTGTAACCTCCTCTCAAACATTAAAGATGTTCATTTATCTTCTTGTTTTCTTGTCATCATCAGTATGGCCTTTGTACGTACGGGTTGGAGCGAACTCACCCAATTTGTGTCCGACCATGTCCTCAGTCACGTATACTGGCACGTGTTTACGTCCGTCATATACGCCGAATGTGTGTCCGATGAATTGTGGGAAAATTGTAGAGCGACGGGACCAGGTTTTGATAACGTTCTTTTTACCGGAAGCGTCCATCTCTTCTACCTTTTTCAGCATGTAGCCATCAATGAATGGCCCTTTTTTCAAACTGCGACCCATGTGGAGATCCTCCCTTCAAACGTAGCGTTTATGCATCCGCAGATGCCTCACGAAGTTATGCACAGTGTGTATTACTTCGTGCGGCGGCGAATGATGTATTTATCAGAAGCTTTATTTTTCTTACGCGTTTTGTAACCAAGAGTAGGTTTACCCCATGGTGACATTGGCGATTTACGTCCGATTGGAGCACGACCTTCACCACCACCGTGTGGGTGATCGTTAGGGTTCATTACTACACCACGAACTTCAGGACGTTGTCCCAACCAACGGCTACGACCGGCTTTACCGATTTTGATGAGCTCGTGGTCTTGGTTACCAACAGAACCGATTGTTGCACGGCAAACTTTCAGAATACGACGAACTTCTCCGGAAGAGAGACGAACGGAAACGTATTTTTCTTCTTTACCAAGCAATTGAGCTTCTGTACCAGCAGCACGAACCAATTGTCCGCCTTTACCTGGTTTCAACTCGATGTTGTGGATAACGGTACCTACTGGAATGTTTTCAAGTGGCAGTGCGTTACCGATTTTGATGTCGGATTCAGGACCGGAGAAGATTTGATCTCCAACTTTCAATCCTTTAGGAGCAATGATGTAACGTTTCTCACCATCAGCATAGTGGATCAGGGCGATGTTCGATGTACGGTTCGGGTCATACTCGATCGTAGCAACGCGGCCCGGTATTCCATCTTTAGTACGTTTGAAGTCAATGATACGGTATTTACGTTTATGTCCACCACCGTGGTGACGAACTGTAATTTTACCTTGGTTGTTGCGGCCAGCCTTTTTGCTCAGTGGGGCCAACAACGATTTCTCCGGCTGATCTGTGGTGATTTCCTCAAATGTAGATACGGACATGTTCCGTCTTGCCGGGGATGTCGGTTTATACTTTTTGATTGGCACTGGGTTTCCCTCCTTACTTCAACAATTTCAATTATACAGTTTCAAAGAACTCAAGCGTTTTGCTGTCTTGTGTCAGTGTTACAAACGCTTTTTTCCATTCGCTAGTATATCCGGAATAACGTCCGTACCGTTTAGGCTTAGCTGGAACACGAAGAGTGTTCACGTTTTTCACTTTTACGTTGAAAATAGCTTCCACGGCTTTTTTGATCTCGGTTTTGTTTGCACGGATATCGACTTCAAATACATATTTCAAGTCATTCATCATGTCAGCAGTACGTTCCGTAATAATCGGACGTTTAACAATATCACGAGGATCCTTCATTACGCGAGCACCTCCTCTACCTTCTGAACTGCTTCTTTCGTAATGATCAGTTTGTCGTGCGCAAGCACGTCAAGAACATTAATGCCGTCAGCTGCTACGAATTTCACGCCAGGAATATTCCGTGCGGAAAGAGCCACATTATCATCATAGCTAGGAGCTACGATCAAAGCTTTGCGTCCAACTTTCAAGTTGTTCAAGATGGCTGCAAATTCTTTTGTTTTAGGTGTGCTCAACGAAAGAGCGTCCAAAACGATAATGTCATTGTCGAGCACTTTGGATGAAAGAGCTGATTTGATCGCCAGACGGCGAACTTTCTTAGGCAGTTTGTACGCATAGCTCCGTGGTGTCGGACCAAATACGATACCGCCGCCTTTCCATTGTGGAGAACGAATCGAACCTTGACGAGCGCGACCTGTACCTTTTTGTTTCCAAGGCTTACGTCCACCGCCACGTACTTCAGAACGTCCTTTTACTTTGTGGGTACCTTGACGAAGGGAAGCGCGTTGCATAAGCACTGCATCGTACAGAACGGAAGTGTTCGGCTCTACTCCGAATACTGCATCGTTCAGTTCAACTTCGCCCACTTGGCTACCATCTACATTGTAAACTGATACTTTTGGCATTTTGTGTTCCTCCTTTCTTCAGTGGTTATTTTTTCACCGTTTCTTTAACTTTTACAAGACTGTTTTTCGGTCCAGGAATGGAACCCTTCACGAGCAACACGTTACGCTCAGCGTCTACTTTAACAACTTCAAGACGTTGGATTGTAACAGTCTCATGACCCATGTGTCCTGGCAAGTGTTTGCCTTTAGGAACGCGGTTAGCTTGGATCGAACCCATCGAACCCGGGCCACGGTGATAACGAGAACCGTGAGACATAGGTCCAGTGCTTTGTCCCCAACGTTTGATTACGCCGGCAAAACCTTTACCTTTAGAAATACCCGTTACGTCAACGAATTCGCCTTCTGCGAAAATGTCAGCTTTCAACTCTTGGCCAACTTCATATTCCGCGATGTTGATGCCGCGAAGTTCACGAACGTAGCGCTTAGGGGCAGTATTCGCTTTTTTAGCGTGTCCTGCTTCTGGCTTATTGGCATTTTTCTCTTTCTTATCGGAGTAACCGATTTGAACTGCTTCGTAGCCATCGTTCTCAAGATCTTTCTTTTGCAAAACAACACAAGGTCCTGCTTCGATAACTGTTACTGGTACTACGTTACCTTCAGCGGTAAACACTTGAGTCATTCCAAGTTTTTTTCCTAAGATACCTTTCATGTTGACACCTCTTTTCCTTTATACATGGTCTTGTTGATTTATATTACAGTTTGATTTCGATATCTACACCGGACGGCAGATCCAAGCGCATCAAGGCATCCACAGTTTGTGGAGTCGGGTTAACGATGTCGATCAAACGCTTATGTGTGCGTTGCTCGAATTGCTCCCGAGAATCCTTGTACTTGTGTACCGCACGAAGAATAGTAATGATTTGTTTTTCAGTTGGAAGCGGAATCGGACCGGATACACCAGCACCCGAACGTTTTGCTGTTTCAACAATTTTCTCCGCGGATTGATCAAGAATTCTGTGGTCGTAAGCTTTCAAACGAATACGAATTTTTTGCTTTGCCATTTTAGTCCCTCCTTCTATCGCCCAATTTATTATCGGACATACTCCGTGAAAATTTTCCGACATCCCTCCCATGGCAAAGGGGCCGGGTGTGTCAGTAACCTCTCACATCATCGCAACGTCTCAGAACAACATTCATTATTATATAGAAAAAATGGGCGTATTGCAAGCATATTTAAGAAAAACATTTAAACTAATCTTTTCATATCGAAATGACGTTGTTTAATGTGTTGTTCCCTTGTTATGCAAGCTGCCTTAACCGATCTTTTATATACATCTGATTGCTATTCACAGTATGACGCAGGTTCCGAATCTCTTACACATAATAAAAGAGTTCTTTATCCGATGTCGGATAAAGAACTCTTCCGAAGCTTCGTTACAGTACAATGTTACTCGTTCCAGTACACTGTTGCATATGCTTACTCAGCAGAAAGCTGAATTATTTTTGGATGGATGCTACTGCACCGGCACCAACTGTACGTCCACCTTCGCGGATCGCGAAGCGTGTACCTTCTTCAATCGCAATTGGATTGATCAGTTGTACAGTTACTGTGATGTTGTCGCCTGGCATTACCATTTCAGTACCTTCTGGCAGGTTGATGATACCTGTTACGTCAGTTGTACGGAAATAGAATTGTGGACGGTATCCTGTGAAGAAAGGTTTGTGACGTCCACCCTCTTCTTTAGTCAGAACGTATACTTGAGCTGTAAATTCTGTGTGTGGTTTAACAGAACCTGGTTTAGCAAGTACTTGTCCACGCTCGATGCTTTCACGGTCAACACCACGCAGCAATGCACCGATGTTGTCACCCGCTTGAGCGGAATCCAGCAATTTACGGAACATTTCAACGCCCGTAACTACGGATTTTTTAGTTTCTTCGTGGATACCCACGATTTCGATCTCTTCACCGACTTTAACAGTACCACGCTCTACACGACCTGTAGCAACTGTACCACGACCAGTGATGGAGAATACGTCCTCAACTGGCATCAAGAAAGGTTTGTCAGTGTCGCGCTCTGGAGTTGGGATGTAAGTATCGATTTCTTTGAACATCTCAACGATTTTTTGAGCCCACTCACCATCAGGGTTTTGCAGAGCTTCACGAGCAGATCCACGAGTGATTGGAGTATCGTCACCTGGGAACTCATATTCGTTGAGCAAGTCGCGAACTTCCATTTCAACCAGTTCCAACAACTCTTCGTCTTCAACCATGTCGCATTTGTTCAAGAATACAACGATGTAAGGTACGCCTACTTGACGGGAGAGCAAGATGTGCTCACGAGTTTGTGGCATTGGGCCGTCAGCTGCGGATACTACCAAGATAGCTCCGTCCATTTGTGCCGCGCCAGTGATCATGTTTTTAACATAGTCGGCGTGACCTGGGCAGTCAACGTGAGCGTAGTGACGAGCGTCAGTTTCGTACTCAACGTGAGCTGTGGAGATTGTGATACCGCGTTCGCGCTCTTCTGGAGCTTTGTCGATTTGATCGAAAGCGATCGCTGCGCCACCGTAAGTTTTGGACAATACAGTAGTGATTGCAGCAGTCAGAGTTGTTTTACCATGGTCGACGTGACCGATAGTACCAATGTTAACGTGTGGTTTATTACGTTCGTATTTAGCCTTTGCCATTTGAACGTGGCCTCCTTAAAATGTTAAATTTTATGTTTTCACTGGACGTTAGCATCTAGAAGATTATATCCCTATGCACTAGCGTCCAGTGTGAGAAAACTACTCGGTGCCTTTTGTTTTGGCAACGATCTCTTCAGCGATGCTCTTAGGAACTTCTTCATAGTGAGAAAGCTCCATGGAGAATACGCCGCGTCCTTGAGTACCGGAACGAAGAGTTGTAGAGTATCCGAACATTTCGGACAAAGGTACTTTAGCACGAATGATTTGAGCTCCACTACGGGAATCCATACCTTCAATGCGGCCACGACGGGAGTTCAACATACCCATAACATCACCCATGTACTCTTCCGGAACGGTTACTTCTACTTTCATGATTGGCTCAAGCAGAACTGGACTACATTTGTCTTTTGCTGCTTTCAGCGCCATCGATCCGGCAATTTTAAATGCCATCTCGTTGGAATCGACATCATGGTAAGATCCGTCTACAATTGTAGCCTTAACGTCTACAAGCGGGAAGCCTGCAATAACGCCGTTTTTCATTTGCTCTTCAATCCCTGACAGTGCTGGTTGAATGTATTCTCTCGGAACCGAACCACCGACAATCTTACTTTCGAACTGACTGCCTGTACCTGGCTCGAGTGGTTCGAACTCAACCCATACGTGACCGTATTGACCACGACCACCGGATTGACGAACGAATTTACCTTCAACACGCGCTGGAGCACGGAATGTTTCGCGGTAAGCTACTTGTGGTTTACCCACAGTAGTTTCAACCTTGAACTCACGACGCATACGGTCGATGATGATATCAAGGTGAAGCTCACCCATACCTGCCAAGATTGTTTGACCTGTTTCTTCGTCAGTGTGAGCGCGAAGAGTTGGATCCTCTTCTGTCAACTTACCGAGAGCAACACCCATTTTATCTTGGTCAGCTTTGGTTTTAGGTTCAACGGCGATTTCGATAACCGGATCAGGGAAGTTCATCGATTCCAAGATAACCGGGTTTTTCTCATCACATAGTGTATCACCTGTACCTGTATCTTTCAAACCTACGGCAGCTGCAATGTCACCGGAATAAACTTCAGTGATCTCTTGACGGCTATTAGCGTGCATTTGAAGGATACGACCGATACGCTCACGTTTGTTTTTAGTGGCATTCAATACGTAAGAACCGGATTGAAGAATACCGGAGTATACGCGGAAGAATGTCAATTTACCAACGTAAGGGTCAGTCATGATTTTGAAGGCCAATGCAGAGAATGGCTCTTCATCGGAAGACTTGCGAACTGCTTCTGTTCCGTCTTCAAGGAGACCCTTGATTGCTGGAACGTCAACTGGAGCTGGCAAGTAGTCGATAACAGCGTCCAACATCAGTTGAACACCTTTGTTACGATAAGAGGATCCACAGATTACTGGGAAGATCTTAACTTCTACTACACCTTTACGGAGAGCGGATTTGATCTCTTCAACAGTGATCTCTTCGCCTTCCAGGTATTTCATAGTCAATTCTTCGTCGAGTTCTGCAACCCGCTCAATCAATTCGTTGCGGAGTTCTTCAACTTGATCAGCAAATTCCGCAGGAATTTCGGTTTCTTCGATATTTTGTCCAAGGTCATCTTTGTACATATGAGCCTTTTGTTCAACGATATCGATGATACCTACAAAATCATTTTCAGCGCCGATTGGCAGTTGAATCGCAACTGCGTTCGCTTGAAGGCGATCACGCATGTCAGCGACAACGTTCAAAAAGTCAGCACCGATGATATCCATTTTATTTACGTAAGCGATACGAGGTACGCCGTAACGGTCAGCCTGTCTCCATACAGTTTCAGACTGAGGCTCAACGCCTTCTTTCGCACTGAATACACCAACTGCTCCGTCCAATACACGAAGGGAACGTTCAACTTCAACAGTGAAGTCAACGTGTCCCGGGGTATCAATGATATTAACGCGGTGGCCTTTCCAAGCAGCGGTAGTCGCAGCGGAAGTAATCGTAATTCCGCGCTCCTGTTCCTGTTCCATCCAGTCCATTGTCGCAGCGCCTTCGTGAACTTCACCGATTTTGTGCGTACGGCCTGTGTAGAACAAGATCCGCTCAGTTGTCGTGGTTTTACCCGCATCAATATGAGCCATGATCCCGATATTACGTGTATTTTTCAAGGAGAACTCTCTTGCCATGAAATGGGTCTCCCTTCAAAATTGAAGTTTTTATTGTGAACTGAATCCTACCAACGGTAGTGAGCAAACGCTTTGTTCGCTTCAGCCATTTTGTGCGTATCTTCACGTTTCTTAACGGAAGCGCCTGTGTTGTTGGAAGCGTCGATGATCTCAGCCGCCAAACGCTCTTCCATTGTTTTCTCACCGCGGTTGCGGGAGTAGTTCACGAGCCAACGTAAACCCAAAGCAGTACGTCTCTCTGGTTTTACCTCGATTGGTACTTGGTAGTTGGCACCGCCGACACGGCGAGCTTTAACTTCCAGGACTGGCATGATATTCTTGATTGCTGTCTCAAATACTTCCATCGGGTCATTACCCGTGCGTTCTTGGATCAACTTGAACGCATTATACAGAATGCTTTGAGCAACACCGCGTTTTCCGTCGAGCATGATGCGGTTGATCAAACGAGTAACCAACTTGGAGTTGTATACCGGATCTGGCAACACGTCTCTTTTCGTAACTGGACCTTTGCGTGGCATGGATATCCCCCTTTCTTTCTTGCTAAGCTGATCCTGTACCCTGGACATTAAGCCAGAGAATATTCAGGATCGCTTCTTATAATGTGTTAGGCTTTTTTAGCTTTAGGACGTTTAGCACCGTATTTAGAACGAGCTTGCATACGGTTGTTCACGCCTGCAGTATCGAGTGCTCCACGAACGATGTGGTAACGAACCCCTGCAAGGTCCTTAACTTTACCTCCGCGAATCAATACAACACTGTGCTCTTGCAAGTTATGTCCGATACCCGGGATATAAGCAGTTACCTCGAGACGGTTCGTCAAACGAACACGGGCATATTTACGAAGTGCAGAGTTCGGTTTACGTGGAGTCATTGTACCTACACGAGTGCAGACACCACGTTTTTGTGGGGCACTGATGTTAGTAGATTCACGTTTCAAAGCGTTGAACCCTTTTTGCAATGCTGGTGATTTGGACTTTTCAACTTTAGCTTGACGTCCTTTGCGTACCAGTTGGTTAATAGTTGGCATGTGATTGCCACCCCCTTCCTCAATTGTTCATGTTTCTTTATAAACCTCTTATCGCTAAGTCCACAGACCCAGGCGGTTCATAAAAAGACAAATGAAAAGTTTTTGCCTTGGAGAATCCCTAAAAAGTTCTCGGACAAAAACGTTCCTTACCCTATCATTTTGCGACAGCAGCCATTGCTGCTCCCACTCCAATCCCGCAAGCTTTGCCGAGATTTTTCATTGTGTCCACTTTCGTGTACTTCACATTGTGTTGTTCACACAAGGCAATGATTTTGGAAGTGAGCTGCGGATCACTATCTTCGGCCACATAGACCTCAGCAGCCATTCCTGACTGGACCATCCGCATGGTCTGTTTTGTACCTATTTTGACATGAGCATCTTGCAGGCCTTTTTCATTAGACATTGTTCATTCCTCCGAATAGGACATATACAATCAGCTGCTCACGCACCTTTGATATATTAGCATCTAGCGCAAGCAATGTCAATGCTAATCGTAAAACATTTATTCAAAGTTTTCGCACATCAGGAAATGTCCGTCTGCATTAAACAGACGTCCATCCCCTGACATACAAAACTTTATATTCACCCTAAACAGGGGGAATCTATTTAATCAACGGAAACGGGCTCAAGTTCTTCAACTGAAGACTGACCATCTTCCGGCTCAGCAAATTTGATACTGCGGTAACGGTTCATACCTGTACCTGCAGGGATCAGTTTACCGATGATTACATTTTCCTTCAGACCGAGCAACTGATCGACTTTACCTTTGATCGCTGCATCTGTCAGTACACGCGTAGTCTCTTGGAACGATGCCGCAGAGAGGAAGGAGTCTGTTTCGAGAGATGCTTTTGTGATACCGAGCAAGATTGGTTTCGCAACCGCTGGCTCTTTATCACTAAGAATCGCTGTTTTGTTAGCTCTTTCGTACTCATGCGTATCCACGAACGATCCTGGCAGCAGCGTTGTATCTCCTGCATCAACGATGCGGATTTTACGCAGCATTTGACGGATCATAACTTCAACGTGTTTATCATTAATTTCTACGCCCTGGTTACGGTATACGCGTTGTACTTCCTGCAGAATGTAGTTCTGTACACCACGTACGCCTTTGATGCGCAGCATTTCTTTTGGATCGATGGAACCATCAGTCAGCTCGTCGCCTGCTTCGATCTCCATGCCTTCGCTTACGCGAACACGGGAACCGTAGGTAACGGAGTAAACTTTGGATTCCGCTTCACCTTGAATTTCGATTTCGCGACGGTCTTTTGCTTCGCGAATCTCTTTGACAATACCGTCAATCTCACTGATCGTTGCTTGACCCTTAGGATTACGAGCCTCAAACAACTCCTGGATACGCGGCAAACCTTGCGTGATATCGTCTCCGGCTACACCACCGGTGTGGAACGTACGCATTGTCAGCTGTGTTCCTGGCTCACCAATGGATTGTGCAGCGATGATACCAACTGCTTCACCGATCTCCACGTGTTTACCAGTCGCCAGGTTGCGACCGTAACATTTTTTGCAGACACCATGACGAGCACGGCAGCTGAGTACGGAGCGGATTTGCAATTTGGTTACACCTGCTTTGATGATTGCCTCTGCTTTGTCGGAGTCAATCAGCTCATTGCGATGTGCAATAATTTCTTTTGTTTCCGGATGACGAACTGTTTCGAAGCAGTATCTTCCTTCGATACGGTCGTAGAGATCTTCAATAACCTCTTTACCATCCTGGATACGGCTAACCGTAAATCCTTTATCTGTACCACAATCATCTTCACGCACGATCACATCTTGTGCCACGTCTACGAGACGACGAGTCAGGTAACCTGAGTCAGCTGTACGCAAGGCCGTATCGGCCAAACCTTTACGGGCACCGTGTGTCGAGATGAAGTATTCGAGTACCGTCAGACCTTCACGGAAGTTCGATTTGATTGGGAGTTCGATGATACGACCAGACGGGTTGGCCATCAGACCACGCATACCGCCCAATTGGGTGATTTGCGATTTGTTACCCCGTGCTTTGGAGTCAACCATCATCATGATGGAGTTGTAACGATCCATCGACTTCATCAGAATCTCGGTGATATCATCTTTCGATTTAGACCAGATATCAATGATGCGGTCATAGCGCTCTTCATTCGTAATCAGACCACGACGGTACTGGTTCGTAACGATTTGTGCTTTTTCTTCGGATTGTCTGAGGATCTCTGTTTTCTCATCTGGTACCACAACGTCCGAAACCGCAACCGTAATACCGGCACGAGTCGAGTACGTGAAACCAAGCTGTTTGATTTTATCCAGAATAACGGCTGTTTCCGTTGTATGGTAAATTTCAAAACAACGAGCGATGATTGTACCCAGATATTCCTTACCAACACCACCTGCTTGAGGTGCGTTCATGATTGCTTCTCTCAGGTCAGTCCCCTTCTCATACACAAAGAAATGCTCTGCAGTACCTTGATAAAGGTTTGCACGAGTTGCATCGTTAATGTAAGGGAAACTTGCTGGGAAGATTTCATTAAAGATGATTTTACCGACAGTTGTCAGCAACATTGCATCTTGTTGTTTTTCAGTAAAGCTAGTTTTACCCAGAGCTTTAACCGGAATCGCTACGCGTGCATGCAAGCCGGCAGTACCACGTTGATACGCAGATACAGCCTCGTTCACTGTACGCAGGATCATGCCAGTACCCTTTTCTTCCTTGTTGTCCATAGTCAGGTAGTATGAACCTAGGACCATATCCTGGGAAGGGGTAACAACTGGTTTACCGTCTTTCGGGTTCAAAATGTTACCAGATGCAAGCATCAGGATACGTGCTTCCGCTTGTGCCTCAGCAGACAACGGAACGTGCACGGCCATTTGGTCACCGTCAAAGTCGGCATTGTATGCCGTACATACGAGTGGGTGAAGACGAATGGCTTTACCTTCAACCAGAATTGGTTCGAACGCTTGAATACCGAGACGGTGAAGCGTAGGGGCACGGTTGAGTAGAACCGGATGCTCCTTAATTACTTCTTCAAGAACATCCCATACTTCAGGACTTACACGCTCAACTTTACGTTTTGCGCTCTTGATATTGTGGGCAAGCCCTTTATTCACAAGTTCTTTCATTACGAAAGGCTTGAACAGTTCAAGTGCCATATCTTTTGGCAGACCACACTGATACATCTTCAGGTAAGGTCCGACAACGATAACAGAACGACCAGAATAGTCAACACGTTTACCGAGCAAGTTTTGACGGAAACGTCCTTGTTTACCTTTCAGCATGTGGCTGAGAGATTTCAATGGACGGTTACCAGGACCCGTTACCGGGCGTCCGCGACGGCCGTTGTCGATCAATGCGTCAACAGCTTCCTGCAGCATCCGTTTTTCGTTCTGCACGATGATGTCTGGTGCGCCCAGATCAAGCAAGCGTTTCAGACGGTTGTTCCGGTTAATTACACGGCGGTACAGATCATTCAAGTCAGACGTTGCAAAACGTCCACCATCCAATTGTACCATTGGACGAAGCTCCGGCGGGATAACAGGAAGTACATCCATGATCATCCACTCAGGTTTGTTACCTGAGTTGCGGAAAGCTTCAATAACTTCCAAACGTTTGATTGCACGGTTACGACGTTGTCCTTGTGCAGTGCGGAGCTCTTCCTTCAGGAATTCAAGCTCTTTGTCTACATCAAGGTCTTGAAGCAGTTTTTTAACCGCTTCTGCACCCATGCCAGCTTGGAAACCATATCCGTATTTTTCACGGTAGCTGCGGTATTCTTTCTCGGACAACAGCTGTTTTTTCTCCAGTGGAGTTTCTCCTGGATCAGTTACTACATAAGATGCAAAATAGATAATCTCCTCAAGTGATCTTGGAGACATATCCAAAGCGAGACCCATGCGGCTCGGAATACCTTTGAAGTACCAGATGTGCGATACCGGAGCAGCGAGCTCAATATGGCCCATCCGTTCACGGCGTACTTTGGCACGTGTTACTTCAACACCACAGCGGTCACAGACAACGCCTTTATAACGAACGCGTTTGTATTTACCACAGTGACATTCCCAGTCTTTCGTAGGGCCAAAAATCTTTTCGCAGAACAGCCCTTCTTTTTCCGGTTTCAACGTACGATAGTTGATCGTTTCCGGTTTTTTCACTTCTCCGCGGGACCAAGAACGAATTTTTTCTGGGGAAGCAAGCCCGATCTTCATGTATTCGAAATTGTTGACGTCCAACAAGGAGCAACCCTCCTTAACCAATTCCTGTATTCTAGGTTACGCCTTCTCCGGCCGAAGCCGGAGCAAGACGCGAGCCTGATGAAAAACGCCGGTCATCATGCGCCCGAAGTGGTTACTCCACTCCGACCTCTGAACCCTCAAGGTTGAGGCTGAGCTTATCGCTCGCAGCGTCATCTTCATCGTCCATTTCTTTCATTTCAATCTCTTGTTCATCTTCACTCAAAATCTTAACGTCCATACCCAAGCTTTGCAGCTCTTTGATCAATACTTTGAACGATTCAGGAACACCCGGCTCCGGAACATTCTCACCTTTGACAATGGACTCATATGTTTTCACCCGACCAACAACATCATCGGACTTAACAGTCAAGATTTCTTGCAGAGTATAGGCAGCGCCGTATGCTTCAAGCGCCCAAACCTCCATCTCCCCGAAACGCTGTCCACCGAATTGGGCTTTACCACCCAGCGGCTGTTGCGTAACGAGTGAGTAAGGACCTGTGGAACGGGCATGGATTTTATCATCAACCATGTGCGCCAGCTTGATCATGTGCATGACGCCGACAGTTACTTCACGTTCAAACTCTTCACCCGTACGTCCATCGTACAGAACGGTTTTACCATTACGCTGCATGCCTGCTTCTTCCATCGTATCGAAGACGTCATACTCTTTCGCTCCGTCGAATACAGGAGTAGCTACGTGGATACCGAGCTGCATAGCAGCCATACCCAAGTGAACTTCGAGCACTTGACCGATGTTCATCCGGGAAGGTACGCCCAGCGGGTTAAGAACGATTTGAACCGGTGTTCCGTCCGGCAGGAATGGCATATCTTCTTCCGGCAGGATACGAGCTACGACCCCTTTGTTACCGTGACGTCCGGCCATTTTATCACCCTCGGAGATTTTCCGTTTTTGAGCGATATAGACACGAACGAGTTGGTTAACACCTGGAGGCAGTTCATCACCGTTTTCACGGGTAAATACTTTCACGTCTACGACGATCCCGTCAGTACCGTGAGGCACACGCAAGGATGTATCACGAACTTCGCGTGCTTTCTCACCGAAGATTGCATGCAGGAGACGTTCTTCCGCAGTCAGTTCAGTTACACCTTTAGGCGTTACTTTACCAACCAGGATATCGCCAGCAGCGATTTCGGCACCAATCCGGATAATACCACGCTCATCGAGGTTACGCAGCGCTTCTTCCCCTACGTTAGGGATGTCACGTGTGATCTCTTCAGGTCCGAGCTTGGTATCACGCGCTTCTGACTCATACTCCTCGATGTGGATGGACGTGTAGACATCTTCCTTCACGAGTTTTTCACTAAGCAGAATCGCATCCTCGTAGTTGTAACCTTCCCAAGTCATGAAGGCAACAACGACGTTGCGTCCCAAGGCCAATTCGCCCATTTCCGTCGAAGGACCGTCAGCGAGGATGTCGCCAGCTTTGACAACAGCACCACGTTTGACAATCGGACGTTGGTTAATGCATGTTCCTTGGTTCGAACGCATAAATTTGTGTAATTTATATTTAACGATATCGCCTTTAACTTCTTGGCCATCTACCTCTTCCACACGACGGAGCCAGATTTCATTCGCAGAAGAACGTTCAATAATCCCGTCATATTTGGAGACAATACATACACCGGAATCTTTTGCAGCTTTGTGTTCCATACCTGTTCCTACAAGCGGAGCTTTAGGAATCAAGAGAGGAACCGCCTGCCGCTGCATGTTGGATCCCATCAGTGCGCGGTTGGAGTCATCGTTCTCAAGGAACGGAATGAGCGCCGTAGCGACGGATACAACTTGTTTAGGAGATACGTCCATGTAGTCAACGCGCTCGCTCGGCATCGTAAGGATGTTATCCGATTGTTTGTTGTAACGTACAATGATCGCTTCTTCTGCAAATGTTCCATCTTCATTCAGTTTCGCGTTCGCTTGAGCGACAACGTAGTTGTCCTCTTCGTCTGCTGTCAGATAATCGATTTGCTCGGTTACGACACCAGTCTTCGGATCGACCCAGCGATATGGAGCTTCGATGAAACCATATTCGTTCACACGGGCAAATGTAGACAAGGAGTTGATCAAACCAATGTTTGGTCCCTCTGGAGTCTCGATTGGACACATCCGGCCATAGTGGGATGGATGGACGTCACGGACTTCCATGCCTGCACGCTCACGTGTCAAACCGCCCGGTCCGAGTGCGGACAGACGACGTTTATGCGTCAACTCACCCAGAGGGTTCGTTTGATCCATAAACTGTGACAATTGGGAGCTACCGAAGAACTCTTTAATAGATGCAATTACAGGACGTATGTTAATCAATGCCTGTGGCGTGATCACGTTAGCATCCTGAATGGACATTCTCTCACGAACAACACGTTCCATACGGGACAAACCGATACGGAACTGGTTTTGCAAGAGTTCACCAACCGAACGCAGACGACGGTTACCCAGGTGATCGATATCATCTGTGCTTCCGATGCCGTGCAAAAGGTTAATGAAATAACTGATTGAAGAAATGATATCTGCCGGTGTTACGTTCTTCACTGATTTATCAATGTTAGCATTGGCAATCAGTTTAACGACTTTACCATCTTCAATCGGCGAGAACACATCAATTGTTTGCATTGGAATATCATTCGCATCCAGAACTCCGTTAGCTACGTGATACGTACGGAAGCCGACACTCTTCTCCAGATATGGCATGATTTCATCGAGCAAACGACGGTCAACCATTTGACCTGCTTCGGCGATAATTTCGCCAGTTTCAGTATCAACGAGAGACTCAGCCAAACGTTGATTGAACAAACGGTTTTTGATGTGGAGCTTTTTGTTGATTTTGTAACGACCTACGTTAGCCAGGTCATAGCGTTTTGGATCAAAGAAACGAGCTACGAGCAAGCTTTTCGCGTTATCCAGCGTTGGTGGCTCGCCCGGACGAAGACGCTCATAAATTTCAATCAGCGCTTTCTCCGTGGAATCCGTATTGTCTTTGTCCAGCGTGTTGCGAATATATTCGTCATTACCGAGCAGATCCAGAATCTCAGCGTCTGTGCCAAAACCAAGAGCACGCAGGAGAACCGTAACTGGAATTTTACGTGTACGGTCGATCCGGACGTATACAACATCCTTCGCGTCCATCTCCAGTTCGAGCCAAGCGCCGCGGTTAGGAATAACTGTAGCGGTATACGTTTTTTTGGCGTTCTTATCTACTTTGGTACTGAAGTAAACGCTAGGAGAGCGAACCAACTGGCTGACAATAACCCGTTCCGCACCATTAATAATAAACGTGCCGGTTTCGGTCATCAGCGGGAAATCTCCCATGAATACTTCCTGCTCTTTGACTTCGCCGGTTTCCTTATTAATGAGCCGGACTTTGACCCGAAGCGGTGCTGCATAAGTAACGTCACGCTCTTTCGCGTCGTCTACTGTATACTTCGGTTCACCGAGACTGTAATCGATAAATTCCAAAATCAAGTTGCCTGTAAAATCCTGGATCGGCGAGATATCCTGGAACATTTCGCGCAACCCTTCCTCCAAAAACCAATCGTAAGATTTTTGTTGGATCTCAATCAGGTTCGGAACTTCGAGTATCTCGTTAATTCGTGCATAACTGCGCCGAGTGCGTCGACCATATTGAACAAGATGTCCTGCCAACTTAAACTCACCCCTCAATGTCTACTCACTTTAAAAATTTCGTTGCGAACCTCTGTTTGTAACCTTATAATGGTACACATACAGAGCAAAGCAATGCATCCACAAATAAAGAAAAGCCCTTACTCGAATGTCGTTCGAAAAAAGAGCAACTTTGATCGGCGGATGTCTTCCAAAATCATACTTATCCCCAGTTTGCCCAAAATGTACATATTATACGCCAAACGTAGGCATAATAAGCCCGTTCGGCGTAAAAAAAGATTGACATTTTTAGTTAGCTAAAGCCAAGTAGGGCATCTTAATACTGACATTTTACAATAATACCACGACCTGAATTTCAAGTCAATAGTCCTATTGCAAAAAAAATGCTCCCCTGCTTACTTTACAAATCGGAAACTAGCCTTCGGACGAGTCCTCCGTTTTCACCGCTTTGAAAATCCGGTAGCCTTTATCTTTCGTTACTTCTTCCACTCTGCCAAACAAGGATTCCAGCTTCGCTTTTGCCGAAGGAGCCCCTTGCTTTTTCTGAATGACAATCCACAACGAACCACCTACCTTCAGATGCTGATGCGCCTGCTCAAAAATGGTATGAACGGTTTCCTTCCCTGCTCGAATCGGCGGGTTGGTTAGAACTGCGTCAAAATCCTTCTGGTTCACTTCAGAAAGTAGATTACTTTGCATTACCGTTACATTCGTGATTCCATTTGCTTTTGCATTCTCTCTGGAAAGCTCAACCGCTCTCTCGTTGATATCAATCATGGTGACATGTCCCTCGGGTACAAGCTTGGCTGCCGTAAGACCAATTGGTCCATACCCGCAACCCACATCCAGAACATGAGCCCCAGCAGTTAACTCTATTGCATCAATCAGTACTCTGCTGCCGTAATCGATTCCGCTCTTGGAAAATACACCTGCATCGGTAACGAATCGCAATTTCCATCCACGAAGCTCCGCTTCCGTTGCCCGTCTGTCATGTGCGACCTGCGGTTTGTCCGAATAATAATGATTGGACATGTCCTCACTCACTTTCCATATACAATTACAGCAACAAACCCCTTGATATAAGTCAAGGGGTTTGTTGTTTTGTTCATTCAGCTTGTAAAAGCCAAATTATTTAACTTCGATTGTAGCGCCTGCTTCTTCCAATTTAGCTTTGATGGATTCAGCTTCTTCTTTGCTAACTTTTTCTTTCAATGCTTTTGGAGCATTGTCAACTACTTCTTTAGCTTCTTTCAGGCCAAGACCTGTGATTTCGCGAACTGCTTTGATAACGTTGATTTTGGAAGCGCCAGCGCTTGCCAAGATTACGTCGAACTCGGATTGCTCAGCTTCTGCAGCTGCAGCGCCGCCACCTGCAACAGCTACTGGAGCTGCAGCAGTTACGCCGAATTCTTCTTCGATTGCTTTAACAAGATCGTTCAGTTCCAGTACAGTCATGCCTTTGATTGCTTCCAAGATTTGCTCTTTACTCATGATTGAACCTCCATATATAATTTTATTTTTTTGTCATTCAATGCTGCCTAAGCAGCTATCAGATCAAGTAGCTTACGCGCCTTGTTCTTCTTTTTCCGCAACAGCTTTAACCGCAAGCGCGAAGTTGCGCACTGGCGCTTGAAGCACGCTGAGGAGCATGGAGAGGAGACCTTCGCGGGATGGCAGTTCTGCCAATGCCTTAACTTCTTCTACTCCGATTACACGACCTTCAACAACTGCACCTTTCAATTCCAGTGCGTCGTTCTTTTTAGCGAAGTCGTTCAGAATTTTGGCTGGAGCCACAGCATCTTCGGCGCTGAATGCAATTGCAGTAGGACCTGTAAGAACGCTATCGAGTTCTGTCAGTTCTGCTGCAGCAGTCGCACGGCGAAGCAATGTGTTTTTCAGCACTTGGAATTCGATTCCGGCTTCACGAAGCTGCTTACGCAGCTCAGTTACTTGGGCAACGTTCAGACCGCGATAGTCAACAACAACTGTCGTAGCGCTCTCGCGCAATTTCGCTGTTACTGCATCAACGGACTCTTGTTTTGCTTGAATCACTTTTGCGTTTGCCAAACTGTACACCTCCTGATCAAATTTATCCCATTAAGAAAAGCCTCCGTAGAATCACGAAGGCTTGATATATACTCATAATCGATTTACATCGTTCTAAGTTCTATAATCATACCTCGGTAGGAAATTAAGCCTGATGGCACCTACTGTCTACGGCAAGCATATTCAAATGTCAACGGTCAGTCACTCGGACTCACAACTTTTATATCATACCAAAACAGAACAAGTCTGTCAACAGATATTATCTAAAAGATGCTGCGTTCACGCGTGCGCCAGGGCCCATCGTGGAAGAAAGAGAAACATTCTTCAGATAAACACCTTTTGCTGCCGCCGGTTTAGCACGGTTCAGAGCGTCCATGAGAGCTTTCAAGTTCTCGTTCAGTTGCTCTGCAGAGAAAGATGCTTTACCGATCGGTGCATGAATTTGACCTGCACGATCCAGACGATATTCGATTTTACCCGCTTTAATTTCTTGAACAGCCTTGGATACATCGAAAGTTACCGTTCCGGCTTTAGGGTTAGGCATCAGACCTTTACCGCCGAGCAGTCGGCCCAATTTACCTACTTCACTCATCATATCTGGTGTCGCTACGCAGACGTCGAATTCGAACCAGCCTTGTTGGATTTTGTTGATCATGTCTGCATCACCAACATAGTCCGCGCCAGCCGCTTCCGCTTCTTTCGCTTTGTCACCTTTTGCAAATACCAATACGCGTTGTGTTTTACCTGTGCCGTGTGGCAAGACAACTACACCACGTACAGCCTGGTCTTGCTTACGAGGGTCAACGCCCAAGCGTACTGCTGCTTCGATCGTTTCATCGAATTTTGCAGTGGCTGCCTTTTTCACAAGCTCTACAGCTTCTGAAGGCTCGTAAGTTGCTTCGCTGTCAATCAGCTTAGCAGCTTCCAGGTATTTTTTACCGTGTTTAGCCATGTTATATTCCTCCTTTGTGGTTTTAGCGGATATACCTCCCACATCAACCGGCCGCGAATCGGCCGGCTTTACGAAGCCATGTTTCAGATGAAAAATTAGTCTTCGATGGTGATACCCATGCTACGGGCAGTACCTTCGACCATACGCATTGCGGACTCAACGTTCGCTGCATTCAGGTCAGGCATTTTTTGTTCTGCGATTTGACGTACCGCATCACGTTTAACAGTAGCAACTTTTTTCTTGTTCGGTTCGCCGGATCCTTTTTCCACTTTAGCTGCCACTTTCAACAGAACTGCTGCTGGTGGAGTTTTAGTGATGAAAGTAAAGGAACGGTCCTCGAATACTGTGATTTCAACAGGAATAATCAATCCCGCTTGATCGGCTGTACGAGCGTTGAACTCTTTACAGAATGCCATGATGTTGACACCTGCTTGACCCAAAGCTGGACCTACCGGAGGCGCTGGATTCGCTTTACCTGCTGGAATTTGCAGTTTTACCATTTTGATTACCTTTTTTGCCATGATTGACACCTCCTTGCAAAATAGTGGTTAACGAACCTTTCGGTCCTCCCACAAGAAACTTGAAGAGACTATATCTTCTCCACTTGTGTATATTCCAACTCAAGCGGCGTTTCCCGTCCAAACATGTTCACATGCACTTTCAACTTGCTTTTGTCTACCAAAATTTCTTCCACGGAGCCCACAAAATTCGCAAAAGGACCAACTTTAATTCGTACGGATTCCTTAATGTCGAATTCAATTTTCGGCTTCGGCTCAACCATGCCCATATGCTTCAGAATTTGTTCCACTTCTTCGGGCAACAGAGCAGTTGGTTTGGACCCGGAACCTGTCGAACCGACAAATCCCGTAACACCCGGTGTATTGCGAACAACATACCAAGAGTCATCCGTTTGGATCATTTCCACCAAGACATAGCCGGGGTAAACTTTACGCATAACGGTCTTTTTCTTACCGTCCTTGTTTACCACTTCTTCTTCCATAGGAACAAGAACGCGGAATATCTTGTCTTCCATGCCCATGGACTCTACGCGTTTTTCCAAATTGGCTTTGACCTTATTCTCATACCCTGAGTAGGTATGAACGACGTACCATCTTTTTTCCATATCAAGCCACCTGGGACCCTTCTTAAATAATCGCTTCGATCACAGCGGAGATGCCGATATCAACGACCCAAAAAAACAGCGTCATAACCACAACAGTACCAAGAACGATCAATGTGTAGTTGGTCAGCTCTTTACGATTAGGCCAGCGAACTTTTTTAAGTTCAGCCCAGCTTTCTGAGAAAAAGGAAATCAGAGATTTGAAACTACGTTTCACGCCGACTACACCTCCCAAAAACTATCTGGTTTCGCGATGAGAAGTCTGCTCGTTACAAAACTTGCAAAATTTCTTCATCTCCATGCGGTCGGGGTGATTACGCTTGTTTTTTGTCGTAGTGTAATTTCTTTGTTTGCAGTTTGTACAAGCCAAAGTAATAATTACCCGCATGATGTACACCTCCCGAAGACTTCCACTTTAAAGCAGAGTCTCTAAATTGATCCTAAAAAAAAGCCGCGAATTTAGGCCTACCTAAAACACTTTATCATAAGGGTATAACCATGTCAATGAAAGAATAGCCTTTCATCACTGGTAAAAGTTCCGTTCGAAAAACGTGTAGTTCAGGCGTCTCTGATTTTTCTCTTCTCCTGCTTGGACCAAGCGATTACTAGTATTATCAAACTTTTGACTTATAAACTTAGAGCAGCAAAAAAAGACTCAAACTCCGAGCCTTTTCCGTCAACAGCAACATTGTTCAATTATCTCGAACTTCCAGGTACTTTTCAAGTTTGCGCTTCACGCGCTGCAGTGCATTATCAATGGACTTCACATGCCGGTCCAAATCCACTGCAATCTCTTGATAAGATCTCCCGTCCAGATACAACATCAATACTTTTCGTTCCAAGTCACTTAGAATCTCCGACATCTTATCTTCCAGACCCACAAACTCTTCCTGGTTAATGATAAGCTCTTCCGGATCACTGACCTGGGTTCCACAAATCACATCGAGTAACGTACGATCGGATTCTTCATCATAGATTGGCTTGTCCAACGATACATAGGAATTAAGCGGAATATGTTTCTGACGTGTTGCCGTCTTGATTGCCGTAATAATCTGTCTGGTGATACACAGCTCGGCAAAAGCTTTGAACGAAGCCAGCTTGTCTCCCTTGAAATCCCGAATGGATTTGTAGAGACCAATCATTCCTTCCTGAATGATATCTTCCCGGTCTGCCCCAATCAGAAAATAAGATCTTGCCTTGGCGCGTACAAAGTTGCGATATTTGTTAATCAAAAACTCCAGCGCTTCGCTCTCACCTTCACGGACCGCTTCGACAATGTCTTCGTCACTTTGGTAATCATACTTTGATAACATGATATCTTTGAGGTCGACACTCACAGACAATCCCTCCGGCTGCAACGCAAGGTACACCGTTACTCTACTCTATGAAATATACGAACAGTATATATGATGGCACCTCACACCGTCAACCACGCTATCCCTAAAAAAGAACATCAATAACATAATTGTCAAGACTTTCAAGATTGAAATATTTGTAAAACAGTTTCCCTATTCACGCCGCCAGCGCTCGAATTGCTTCAACACATCCGGGCTAAGCTTGGCTCCCAGTGTATTGCGTGTGGACTTGGCCTGATCCTCCTCCAGACGTTTCTGCAATTCTTTCTCATTCTGCTCCACTTCGATCAGCAGTTCCCTGGCAGATACACGTAATGCTCCCTGTCCAAAAATGACATGCTGTTCTACCATATCGCTTGTGGCTACATAGATTTGGCGTCTCCGCGAGCTTAGTTCCCGTACGAGTCTCTCAATGCATTCGTCAGCCGTCTCTTTTTCCTTAGTAAAATAGATCTGTACCTTGCTCTGTGTGTATGTTTTACCAAGTCCGGGTACGAGATAGGCATCAAAAACAACGATGACCTTGCGACCGGAGAACGCCTGATAGTCGGCAAGACGGAAGAGAAGATGATTCCGCGCCTCCTCGAGCCCACTCTCTGCCAGTCTGGACAGTTCTGGCCAGTCACCAATCATGTTATACCCGTCTACCAGAAGCATATCCCGGGAATCAGCCATACCATCTATCCCTGTGCTTGGCGCGAACGAAGCACTTCGTACATGACAACACCCGCCGCCACGGAAGCATTCAGGGAGTTAATCTGTCCCTGCATCGGCAATTTGACCAGTACATCACACTTCTCACGAATCAGTCGGCCCATACCTTTGTTTTCGTTCCCGATAACCAGGGCTACCGGTCCTGTGAATACACCATTGCCAAATACCGGCTCACGTGCAGTCACATCCGTACCCACAACCCACACGCCCTCTTCCTTGAGACGATCAATCGTCTGAGCCAGGTTGCTAACCCTAGCAACCGGTACATATTCAGCTGCACCTGCAGAAGTTTTTGACACCGTTGCAGTCACTGATGCTGAACGCCGCTTAGGGACAATAACACCGTGAGCCCCCGTGCAGTCAGCTGTCCGCAGGATGGAACCCAGGTTATGCGGATCTTCAATTTCGTCCAGTAAAATCAAAAAAGGATGCTCATTCTTCGATTTTGCCGCTCCCAAAATATCCTCTACCTCAGCATAAGCATAAGGGGCCGCTTGCGCGACAACACCCTGATGCTGAATGCCCGGCACAGTTTGATCCAATTTGCGCTTGTCCACATGCTGAATTACGATACCGAGTTTTTTGGCTTCCGCGATAATTGGTTGGGTCAAGTGTTTCTGTGCTGTATCAGCGATCCATATTTTGTTGATGGTCCGGCCTGAACGCAGCGCCTCCGTCACGGAGTGCTTACCAGCAATCCATTCTTCTTCCATATTGCTTCGGTCCTCTCTATTACGTCCTGCATATACCTCCTAGTTGGCTTGTACCACAGGAACGACTAAGTTGTTATTTTTATTTTTTGCTTGGTGGCGGTGATTGCTGTTCTGCATGCTCAATTCCCTGCGTAATCAGTTGGATCATGCGCTCATGCCGACCACTACTGTACAGGTAACCGACAAGGCACTCTAGAGCAGTGGCATGTCTGTATTCCAGCACATCAGCATTCTTGGGGATACTGCCCGACTTGGCATTCCGCCCCTGTCTTACAACGTCGCGCTCTTCTTCGGTCAATTGTTCCTCGATCCCTGTAAGGATTCGACTCTGTGCCTTGGCTGATACGAGACCCGTCGCACTGCGATGCAAGTGATTCGGACGCATATTGGCTTTGGACAACAGATACTGCCTTACCGCTACCTCATACACTGCATCACCGATATAGGCAAGTGCAATCGGAGGAATCAATCTTGCAGGCCGGGAAGGCGGGTACGGAAACCACCCTCCCTGTGCCACAGCCTGTGTCTGTTCTTCAGCAGGCGGTTCCCCCTGCTCCGAATGATCGACAGAATCAGACAAATTCTTCAACTGGTCCTCGTTCATTTGCGCCGCCATCTCATCCCTTGAGCCGTATCTTCAAGCAGGATGCCCTGCGCTGACAATTCGTCTCTAATTTCATCAGCCCGTGCCCAGTTCTTGGACTTGCGCGCTTCCGTACGCTCTTCAATCAGGCGTTCAATCTCTTCATCCAGGAGCTCCGGCTCTGCGTCCGTATAAATGCGAAGCACCGCATTCAACTCACCAAACAGCTCAAGTAATGCACGAATTTCCGCAGCGTTTACGACTTCCTTTTGCAGCAGCTGGTTTGCTTCCGCAGCCCATTCGAACAATGCGGTAATGGCATCCGGAGTATTGAAATCATCCTGCATTTTCTCGTGATACTGCTGGCGAATCTGCTCCAGTTTAGCAGCGAACTCCGCTGTAATATCCTGATCTACTGTTACTGCCTGCAAACGATGCTTCAGATTGCCAACGGCATTCGCGATCCGATCCACACTGTTTTGTGCTTGCTCCATTGTATCTTCGGTAAAGTTAAGCGGATTGCGGTAATGTGTCGACAGCATGAAATAACGAATGGCTTCACGTTTGTACTGGGTTCGAAGGTCTTTTACAAGCACTCCGTTACCGAGTGATTTCGACATTTTTTCGTTATCGATACGGATAAATCCGTTATGCATCCAGTAGTTGGCAAGCGGTTTGCCCGTTAGCACCTCGGATTGTGCGCATTCGCACTCATGGTGAGGGAACTGCAGATCCTGTCCACCTCCATGGATATCGAGCGTATCTCCCAAGTATTCACGAGCCATAGCAGAACATTCGATATGCCAGCCCGGACGACCATTGCCCCAAGGACTGGACCAGTAGATCTCACCTGGTTTAGCTGCTTTCCAGAGCACGAAATCTTCGGGATGTTCTTTGCGCTCATCTACACCAATCCGGATACCGAACTGCAATTCCTGCAGATTCTGCTTCGACAGCTTGCCATACTCTTCGAATTTGCCTGTGCGGTAATATACGTCCCCACCATTTTCATAAGCAAAGCCCTTTTCAACCAACTCACGGATAAAATCGATAATGAGCGGCATATTCTCTGTAACTCTCGGGTTGCTGCTGGCTTTGGGAATCCCCAATCCCTCAAGATCCTCGTAGTACGCAGCAATAAACTTCTCGGCAACATGAGGAACGTCAGTACCCAACTGTTCGGCTTTGCGAATCAATTTATCATCAACATCCGTGAAGTTTACAACGTAGTTCACTTCATGTCCTGTCTGTTCCAAGTAGCCGCGAACGGTGTCGAAAAAAATAACCGGACGTGCATTCCCGATATGAATGTAATCATACACTGTCGGTCCGCACACATACATTTTTACCTTCCCCGGTTCTTGGGGAACGAAATTCTCTTTGGTACGACTCATCGTATTGTAAATTTGAAGCGTCATGGTCACTTTCCTTTCATTCATACTTCCCTATTTATTTATTGTATCACGCGAAGTCTCATTCTTACGGCTATCCTGTAGTGTACGCACTTCTTCACGCAATCGTTCGATCTCTTGCTGCATACTGCGCAGAGAGTCAATGACCGGATCGGGCAGCTGCTGATTCAGACGATCCACCCGGCGTCCGTCCTGCTTGACGATTCTTCCCGGTATGCCTACAACTGTACTGTTGGATGGCACTTCTTTCAATACGACCGAGTTGGCTCCAATGTTACTTTGATCACCAACGCTGAATGAACCGAGCACTTTGGCTCCCGATGAGATAACCACATTATTGCCAATCGTCGGGTGCCTCTTTCCTTTTTCTTTCCCTGTTCCGCCAAGTGTAACCCCCTGGTAAATAACAACATCATCGCCAATCTCACAGGTTTCACCAATAACTACACCCATTCCGTGGTCAATAAACAGCCGATTCCCTATGGTCGCTCCAGGGTGAATCTCGATTCCTGTCATAAAACGGCTGATCTGCGAGATGAACCGGGCAACCGAGAACCATTTGCGTTTATAGAAAAAGTGCGCGATCCGATGAGCCCATATCGCATGCAGCCCCGAATAGGTAAATACAACCTCGAACCATCCCCGGGCAGCCGGATCGTTTTCAAACACCGCCTGGATATCTGATCTGATCTTCTTGAACATGCTCGTTCCCCTCTTGTTCAGGTCTTCGTCCTCCGGCATACCGGACGGCGCAGCCCTCTTGGTAGTGTACTGCTGACTCGCCCCAAACAAAAAACGCCTCTGCAGCATAATGCTGCAGAGGCGTTAATCGCGGTCCCACTCTGCTCGGCCCAGCCTTACGTATCAGAATTAGACAGTCAGCGAATGGCTGCCACCTGTTCTGACAAATAAGAATGAACCCTCAAGCGGTTCGGTAACGGAAACCAACCGTCACAACCTATCCTGACGTTTTCCTCTCCTACACGTACAAGAGGCGGGGCCGGATTCGGCTATGCAGCTCACGGGCGCATTTCGACCGACGGACAGTGGATGGCTCACAGCCACCGCAGCATAAGAAATTTATTCTTCGTTGCGGGACCATCCTCTCTGGAACTGTCCAATTCGGTTTACTCCTCCCGGTCTTTGCTGTTCTATGATGAATGCTGAAACATGTCATTTAACCTTTGTGTTGCTATTATAGCGAAAAGGTACTGGACTGACAACAACCTTGCAATAACTTCATCCCCAGGCGATAACGACCCTCACCGGCGGCAGTACCAGGATGTACAGCGTTCCTGGATTACGCGCCTTTCACCTGTGCATGCAGACGCTCAACAACCGTATCCCGGCCGAGCAGTACAATGGTTTGATTCAGGTCACGTCCATGGGTCTGTCCAGTCAATGCTACACGGATAGGCATAAAGAGCTGTTTGCCTTTAAATCCGGTTTCCTTCTGTACTTCCTTGATCAATGCGGCCATTTTACTTGGGGTAAACTCTTCACTCGCCTGCACTTTGTCGGCAAAGGCCTTTAGAACAGTTGGCACCTGCTCTTCTCCAAGCACGGCAGTCGCTTCTGCATCCAGCTCCAGATGGGAGCGGAAGAACACTTCAGACAGTTCCACAATGTCGGAGGCTGCAGTCATTTGCTCCTGGTACAGATGAACGAGTGTATACGCCCATTCCTTCTGCTCAGGGGACAGCTCAGCTGCAATGCGTCCTGCCTTTTGCAGATGTGGAATCGCCATTTCAGCAATACGTTCCGGGTCTGCATGTTTAATATAGTGATTGTTCAAATGCGCCAGCTTATGCGTATCAAATACAGCCGGGCTCTTGGACAAACGTTTGGTATCAAAGATGGAGATCAACTGTTCCTGCGAGAAGATCTCTTCTTCCCCTTCCGGTGACCAGCCAAGCAGGGAAATAAAGTTGAACATCGCCTCTGGCAAGTAGCCGAGCTGATCATATTGTTCGATAAACTGAATGACGGACTCATCACGTTTACTCAGCTTCTTGTGATTTTCATTCACAATCAGGGTCATATGACCGAATTGCGGCGGCTCCCAGCCGAGCGCTTCATAGATCATCAGCTGACGCGGCGTGTTGGAGATATGATCTTCCCCGCGAAGAACGTGAGAGATTTTCATGAGGTGATCATCCACTGCAACGGCATAGTTGTATGTGGGAATGCCGTCTTTTTTCACAATGACGAAGTCCCCGGATTCCTTGCTGTTAAATGAAATGGTGCCTTTAACCATGTCATCGAACGTATATGTGCGCTCTTCCGGTACACGGAAACGAATGCTCGCAACGCGGCCTTCCGCTTCAAAAGCACTGATCTGCTCTGGCGTCAGGTCACGGTGTTTGCCCGAATAACGCGGCGTTTCTCCACGTGCCGTTTGCTCCTCGCGCTCTTGCTCCAGCTCTTCTTCCGTGCAGAAGCAGCGGTAAGCCAGACCTTTGTCCAGCAGCTCCTGGGTGTATTTGCGGTAAATATCCAAACGTTCCGTCTGACGGTAAGGTCCGTATTCCCCGCCTACATCAATGCTCTCATCCCACTCGATTCCGAGCCATTTCAAATATTTAAGCTGGCTTTCCTCGCCACCCGCAATGTTCCGTTTTACGTCAGTATCCTCAATACGAATGATGAATTTCCCGTTATTATGCTTGGCATACAAGTAGTTAAAGAGCGCCGTACGGGCATTCCCGATATGCAGGTGTCCCGTTGGACTCGGTGCGTAACGCACACGAACTTCTGTGCTCATAAAAGATCCCCTCCGTATACTAGTTGGTTGATAATATCACACACGAACAAGGCAAACAACCGATTGGGCCGCAATCCCCTCTCCCCGTCCAGGGAATCCGAGCTGCTCCGTAGTCGTTGCTTTGACATTGACCTGATCAACATCCGCTTCCAGCGCCTTGGCAATAACCTCGGCCATCTGTGGAATGTAAGGTGCCATCTTCGGTTTCTGCGCAATAATGGTGGAATCGATGTTGCCCAAACGATATCCGCGATCTTTCACGAGCTGCCATACATGCTCCAGCAGTTTGAGGCTATCCGCGTCCTTGAACTCCGGATCGGTGTCCGGAAAGTGTTTCCCAATGTCCCCAAGTGCAAGTGCACCCAGAATGGCATCACTGATGGCATGCAGCAGCACATCTGCATCCGAGTGACCAAGCAGTCCTTTTTCATAAGGAATCATTACCCCGCCAATGATGCACGGACGTCCCTCCACCAATTGGTGTACATCAAATCCCTGTCCTACACGTATCATCGCTTCTTCTCTCCCCCAAGCAAAAACGCGGCATATTCCAAATCTTCCGGCGTCGTTAATTTGATGTTGGTATAACTTCCTTCCACAACCTGGACGGACATACCCTGGCGCTCAGCCAGCATGGCGTCATCCGTCCCCAGAAATCCGTCCCTTGCGGCCGACTCGTAAGCAAGCAGCAGTGAAGAAAGACGAAAAGCCTGCGGGGTTTGAATACTCCACAGACTGCTGCGGTCAGGCGTCGCCGTAACGATTCCTTCCGCATTCACTTGTTTAATCGTATCTTTAACGGGAACGGCAAGTACAGCGGCTCCCCCCGACATCGCGGCCTCCATGCAACCTGTAATCTGCTTACGGTCAACAAAAGGACGTACCCCGTCGTGAACGAGAACCCAATCCGTCTGTAAAGCCTTCAGGCCTTCATGCACAGAATGCTGTCTCTCTTTCCCTCCGGGGATGACACGGACACGCGACTCCAGTCGGTATTCTTTTACCCAATCCAGGCAGCGTTCAACATCTGCGGCTCCGGTTACCAGCACGATCTCGCTGATCTCGTCCAGAGCGGCAAACACTTCAAGCGTATGTATGAAAACGGGCTTGTCCTGCAGCAGCAGAAACTGCTTGCTCTCGGTTGTTCCCATTCGGGTTCCCCGACCTGCTGCCACAATGACGACACCCCACCCTTTATCCATGCCGTAATCCCTGCCTTGTCTGTCAGTTTATCGTTCTACGATACTGAATATCTTCAAGCGATATAAGTATCGGTGAACGATACACTACCCATCATACCCCTTTATTGGGCTTTTTCCAACAGTTTAGGCTTGGCAAAAATCATTCTTCCCGCGGAAGTCTGCAGTACACTGGTCACCAGTACTTCCATCATCATGCCGATATACTCGCGTCCGCCTTCAACGACAATCATCGTACCGTCATCCAGATAAGCTACACCTTGGCCATGCTCCTTGCCATCCTTGATGATCTGCACCATAATCTCTTCACCAGGCAGCACTACTGGCTTCACTGCATTCGCCAGATCGTTGATGTTCAGTACAGATACACCCTGCAGCTCGCAAACCTTGTTCAGGTTAAAGTCATTGGTAACGACCTTGCCCTGAAGCACTTTGGCGAGTTTGACCAGCTTGCTGTCCACTTCCGATATTTCTTCGAAATCCCCTTCGTAAATGAGTACCTTCACGTCGAGTTCTTTTTGGATTTTATTCAAAATGTCGAGTCCGCGCCGTCCTCTATTCCGCTTCAGCAGATCCGAGGAATCTGCAATATGCTGAAGTTCTTCCAGGACGAATTCCGGAATTACGATTGTACCTTCGATAAACCCGGTCTTGCATATATCTGCAATACGGCCATCAATAATGACACTGGTATCCAAAATCTTGTGTTCTTCCATCCGTCTGTCTTCATCCAGCTCGGGGTGCCCCCATCGCCCAGACATCCAGAATGCAGCGAGGTCGTCTTTCTTCGCCATGGCTAGCATGTACCCTGAATAACCGCTCACGGCCGTCAGAGCCACCTGAAGCACCTCTCCTGCTGCTCCCAGCCAAGTCAGACATGGATAGAGCAGCAAGGCTACCAGTAACCCTGCAACGGTACCTGCTGCACCAGCAGCCAGTTCGTTCATCGGTATTTTAGCCAAAGCATCAATCCCATTTTGCAGTCTGCTTGCCAGCAAGGTTCCACCAATATTACATACAGCCATAAACAATACAGCGCCCAGTGCCGTTGCTACTCCTGCCCCCAGCAGCCCTGCTGACTGAATCCATTCAGCCATCCACGGGACGGATTTTCCTGCCAGATGATATGCCGTGTAGCCAAACCATGCACCGCACAATCCTGTAAAAGTTAAAATGCCTTTTTTCCACATATGTCCCTGCACCTCCTTTAATTGTCCTTCATCTTCATATCCAGTATGATCCAATTGTTGGATTGCTAATCCCGGTTGCAAGAACTTTTTGGAAATGTTTGCAATCGTCAGTTGAAAGAAGGTAAATTATTGGCATATAATGAATTCAATTCATATCCCGAGGTGAGTAGCAAAATGAGTACGCTAAGTTTACAGGCTTTTCAGGATCAGGTTTCCGAGCTGTTGCTGCGTCATCGAAGTCTGATTGACGTACTGTCCAAAACAGGACAAGCCGGAGCTTCTGTCAATCGTGCCGTGTCCAAGGCCATTACCGAATGCGGCTGCATTGAGCTGCACGCCACCAAGCAGAAATATGCCCCCGAGAGCGGTATGGCTCAAACCAAGGGCCTGCTGGAAACGCATGTGGAAGGTGAATTGTGCGAGAATTGCAAAGAGGTCATCAGCTCCGAATTGGGGCGGAACCTGTTTTATATGTCAGCTCTCTGCAATCTGCTGGATATCAACATGGAAGAAGTCGTGAATCACGAGTCACAGAAATGTTCGACGTTAGGGATGTTCAATTTGTCGTAAATGATTGGCGAAGTTGCCGTACAAGAGCAGGTACCGTATAGATTCGAATCAACAAAAAAAGCACGTACGCTCCTAAAAGGAGAATGCGTGCTTTTTCTTATTCATCCAAGGCAAGTATGCCAATCAATAAACCATTACCGATCGGAAGGACGAGAAGACTTCTCTTCCTTGCGCTTCTTCGCCCGATTGCGGGAGGCTGCCGTTCGCATATTATGCTTCATTCCATATAGAGCGTACAGTACCAGTGGAATAAAGATTAGCTTCGACAGCTGTTCCGGAAAAATGACAGCAACCGCTACAGCGAATACAACAACCCAAGGGGCGATCCAGATCGCTTTTCGCGGCAAACCGACCTTTTTGAAATTCGGATATTTAAGCGAGCTGACCATCAGATAGGATAATAACAATGTAGCTATCATCATGCTCACGGGACCAATATCCTTGTTAAACAACGTCAGCGTTGCAAGCACACCTCCAGCTGCCGGAATGGGCAGGCCTGTAAAGTATCCGGGAATTCCGGGTCTTACATTAAAGCGTGCCAGCCGAATGGCTCCGCAAATGGGGAAGCTTGCCGTAGCGATCCAGGCGAGAACCGGTGATGCATCCTGGAAGGAAACCATAAACATAATGAGTGCCGGGGCTGCACCAAACGAAACCATGTCAGACAAAGAGTCAAGCTCCTTGCCAAATTCACTTTGGGCATTGAGTGCACGCGCTACCCGGCCATCCAACCCATCCAGCAGCATCGCCACAATCACCATAATCGCAGCCAGGCTATAATTCCCATCAATTGCAAGCAGTATCGCCATCATTCCAAGAAACAGATTACCCAAGGTAAAGAGGTTCGGAATGAATCTGGTTAACATGGTTGTTTCACCTCATCATCTTCAGGGCCGTTATAGGCTAGGCAAACCTATACTGATAGCTCTGGATTACATTTGTCTGTCGATAAACATTTGCTCCTGCAGACGCTTCAGCCCTTCTTTAATGGTCCGGGCGCGTACCTCACCAATACCGTCGACTTCATCCAGCTCTTCAATCGTTGCCATGATCACATGCGGCAATTGTTCAAATTGGTCCACAAGGTTATGAATAATGACATTCGGAAGGCGTGGTATCTTATTCAATACCCGATATCCGCGCGGTGCAACCGAATCTTCCGATGTAGCAGCCGATGAAGGATAGCCGAGCAGACGGACGATGTGATGTGCATCCAGCAATTCATCATCCGACAGTCGCTTGAGGCCCACGATAATTTCGCGAATCTTCTCGTCACTATCGTCTCGTGCATAGTCCTTGTACAGCAACCACGCTTCTTCTTCCGTTGTTCCAACCAGTTCCTCCATTTGCATGGAGATCAGTCGTCCTTCATTCCCAAGTTCATGGATGTAGCGCTTGATTTCCGTTTTGATGCGCATCACCATTTCCGTACGCTGAATGACATTTACCACTTCAGGGATCGTGACAAGTTCTTCGAACTCCGAGGCACTTAGATTCGTAAGGGATTGGGTAAGTACAGCTTTGTACTTCTCCAGCGTTTGAATCGCCTGGTTAGCCTTCGTCAGAATAACTCCAATTTCCTTGAGCGAATATCTAAGCGTTCCCTGATATAAGGTAATAATATTCCGGCGCTGCGAGATGGATACGACCAATTTGCCTGTTTGCTTGGCTACACGTTCTGCTGTCCGGTGACGAATCCCTGTCTCAGAGGAAGAGATGGAGGAATCCGGAATAAGCTGGGTGTTGGCATACAGAATACGCTTTAAATCCTCGCTAAGAATGATGGCACCATCCATCTTGGCAAGTTCATATAGATAGTTGGGGGAGAAATCGCAATTGATCGAGAACCCCCCGTCGACCACTTCCATTACTTCAGGGCTGTATCCTACAACAAGCAGTGCCCCCGTCTTGGCGCGCAGCACGTTCTCCAGACCTTCGCGGAAAGGTGTACCTGGTGCAATCAGCCTCAACAATTCATTCATATTATCCAGTTGGCTCGAATCTTTCATCTTGTTATGCCCCCTAATCTAAAGCAACCGCTAGTGCATCTGCCACGGTATTCACACCGATCAGTTGTATCCCGCGAGGATGTTTCCAGCCCTTTAAGCTTTTCTCCGGTAAAATGACTCGTTTGAAGCCCAGTTTCTCGGCTTCCTTCACACGTTGTTCAGCCCGTGATACGGCCCGAACCTCACCTGTCAAACCAATTTCGCCAAATATTACGTCATCTGGCTTGGTCGGCACATCCCTCAGACTGGATGCAATGCTGACGGCAACCGCCAAATCCACCGCCGGTTCATCGAGCCGAACTCCCCCGGCCACATTCAGGTACGCATCCTGCGTTTGCAAAAACATGCCCATCCGCTTCTCAAGCACGGCAATAATCAGGTTCAGCCTGTGATGATCTATCCCTGTTGCCATACGGCGGGGAGACGGGAAATGTGTTGCAGAGATGAGTGCCTGCAGCTCAACCAGCATCGGTCTAGTGCCTTCCATACTTGCAACTACTGTAGAACCCGCTACACCGAGCGGTCGTTCCGACAAAAAGAGTTCGGAAGGATTGCCCACTTCACGCAAGCCATCTTCGCCCATTTCGAAAATACCAATTTCATTGGTTGAACCGAAACGGTTTTTAACCGCACGTAACAGTCTATACGTATGATGACGTTCCCCTTCAAAGTAAAGAACACAGTCCACCATATGTTCCAGCATACGGGGACCAGCAATAGCCCCTTCTTTCGTAACATGCCCCACAAGCACGGTTGCAATGCCTCGGCCTTTGGCGATCCGCATAAACCGGGAAGTACATTCCCTTACCTGTGCTACGCTACCGGGTGCACTGGTGACTTCTGGAAGATAAACCGTCTGAATAGAGTCGATGACAAGAAAATGCGGCTGGATCTGCTCCACCGCTTCCTCAACACGTTCCATATTTGTTTCACACAGCACATACAGTTCAGGAGAGAGTGCATCCAGACGATCAGCCCGCAATTTGGTCTGTTTCACCGATTCTTCACCCGAAACATATAACACGCGCAGACCCGAATGCGTCAGAGCATGCGAGGTTTGCAGCATCAGCGTTGATTTTCCGATTCCTGGATCTCCGCCTACCAGCACGAGAGAACCCGGAACAATTCCACCACCCAATACCCGGTTCAGCTCTCCGATTCCAGTCTGCACTCGCGGTTCCTGACTGCTATCTATATCTATGATGGGAAGCGGTTTATCTTTACTGTCAAAGAGGGGGGAATTTCTCCCTTGTGTTTTGACAACCGTTTCCGTTTCTTCCACCATGGAATTCCATGACTGACACCCCGGACATTTGCCGTACCATTTGGGGGCTTCATAACCACATTCCGTACATTGAAACTTGGTTTTAACTTTGGCCACTTCAGCACTCCTAGGATTTATTTTATAACAGCATTTTGCATTTTTCGACGAATTTTGCCCTGAATTTCTGACGTACAGGGTTAATAAAAGTTTACCATTGTTTGAGATTTTTCGTAAAGGATTATCGTAAACTTTACACATGTTCCTTGAACAACAATAAAATAAAAAATCCTCTCCGGCCGAAGCCGGAAAGGATCATAAACCATTTCTCAGGTTTGAAATTTACTTATTTGGTTTCGATTTCTTCATTGGAAGGAACGGCAGCTTCCTTTTTGGTTACGGACAGGGCACCATTCTCTTCGTCGATCAACAACGAATCGCCTTTGGTTACCGTACCTGTAAGCAATTCTTCAGACAATTTGTCTTCGATATGCTTCTGGATTGCCCGGCGAAGCGGACGAGCACCGTAAGCTGGATCGAAGCCAGCTTTGGCGAGGAAGGCCTTGGCGTTGTCTGTAAGCTCGAAGTCGACTTCGTATTCACGCAGACGTTTCCGGAGCTCCTCGCTCATGAGGGAGACAATCTCAGCAATGTGTTTCTCTTCAAGAGAGTGGAATACGATGATCTCATCAATCCGGTTAAGGAACTCTGGACGGAAGCTTTTCTTCAGCTCATCCATGACTTTACCCTTCATGTTATCGTAATCCGCACCTGCATCTACAACTGCTGTGAAGCCGAGTGTAGAGTTACGTTTAATCGCTTCGGCACCCACGTTGGATGTCAGAATGATCAATGTGTTGCGGAAGTCCACGACACGACCTTTGGAGTCTGTCAGACGACCATCCTCAAGCACTTGCAGCAAGATGTTGAATACTTCCGGATGTGCTTTCTCGATCTCGTCGAGCAGGACTACGGAATACGGTTTGCGACGAACTTTCTCTGTCAACTGACCGCCTTCTTCGTAACCAACATATCCTGGAGGCGCTCCAACGAGTCTTGAAGTCGAGTGCTTCTCACCATACTCGGACATGTCGATCCGGATCACTGCATTTTCATCGCCGAACATCGCTTCGGCAAGCGCACGAGCCAGCTCCGTTTTACCTACCCCTGTAGGACCGAGGAAGATGAAGGATCCCATTGGACGTTTTGGATCTTTCAATCCAGCACGAGCACGGCGAACCGCACGGCTGACTGATTTCACGGCTTCATCCTGACCGATGACACGTTCATGCAGGATGGATTCCAGATTCATCAGGCGTTGAGTCTCTTCTTCTTTCAGCTTGTTTACCGGAATTCCCGTCCAGTTGGCTACCACTTGTGCGATATCCTCAGGCGTTACTTCGGAATCGGTGCGACCTTGTTTTTCTTTCCATTGGTTCTTCGTTACATCCAGCTCTTCACGGATTTTTTGTTCCGTATCACGCAGAGCTGCTGCTTTTTCGAACTCCTGGCTTTGGACCGCTGCGTCTTTTTCCTTACGGATATCTTCGAGACGGCTTTCCAGTTGTTTCAGGTTCGGCGGGATGGTGTATGAGTTCAATCTTACTTTGGAACCCGCTTCATCAATCAGGTCAATCGCTTTGTCTGGCAGGAAACGATCTGTGATGTAACGGTCAGACAATTTAACCGCCTGTACAATCGCTTCATCCGTAATTTTCACACGGTGGTGAGCTTCATAACGATCACGCAATCCATGCAAAATTTGAATGGCTTCTTCCGGAGAAGGCTGATCTACGGTAATCGGTTGGAAACGACGCTCAAGCGCTGCATCCTTCTCAATATATTTGCGGTATTCATCCAAGGTAGTTGCACCGATGCATTGCAATTCTCCACGAGCCAGAGCCGGTTTCAAAATGTTCGAAGCATCAATGGCGCCCTCAGCTCCGCCTGCACCGATCAGGGTGTGCAATTCGTCGATGAACAGGACAATGTTACCTGCCTGACGAATCTCATCCATGATTTTTTTCAAACGATCCTCAAACTCACCACGGTACTTCGTTCCGGCAACAACAGAGCCCATATCCAGGGTCATGACACGTTTGTCGCGCAATGTCTCCGGAATTTCGTTGGCGATGATTTTCTGTGCAAGACCTTCAGCAATCGCTGTTTTACCTACACCAGGTTCACCGATCAATACCGGGTTGTTCTTGGTACGACGGCTCAATACTTGAATGACACGCTCAATTTCTTTACTGCGGCCGATAACCGGATCCAGGTTGTTCTCCTTCGCATAAGCGGTAAGATCACGTGCCAGACTGTCCAGTGTTGGTGTGCTTACATTAGCAGGCGTTCCATTATGACTGGATACAGCCTCACTGCTGCCAAGCAATTGCAGCACTTGTTGACGTGCTTTATTCAAACTAATACCAAGGTTGTTCAGCACGCGTGCTGCAACGCCCTCGCCTTCTCGAATCAATCCGAGCAGGATATGCTCTGTTCCTACATAGGTGTGGCCCAATTTGCGAGCCTCATCCATGGACAGTTCAATTACTTTTTTCGCACGTGGCGTATATGCAATGTTCGTAGGTTGCTCTTGGCCGCGGCCAATCAGCGTTTCTACTTCATCTTGAATTTTTTCCAATCCGAGTCCCAGGCCGATCAGCGCTTTGGCTGCGATGCCTTCGCCTTCACGAATGAGGCCGAGCAAAATGTGCTCTGTACCGATGTTATTATGACCGAGACGGACAGCTTCTTCCTGCGCGAGTGCGAGCACCTTTTGGGCCCGTTCCGTAAATCTTCCAAACATCATATCTCCTGCACCTCCATGGTTTTGGATAAAACGTGGGCCTTGATCAAGATCCCGCCGTATAATTCATATCATTCTTGTTTGCAGCCATGCTGCGAATAAAGTCATTTGGCATTTAGTCCAATGCCCGTTTTATATAAAGCCGCAGATGCGGCATGAAACCTTAATATTAAATCTGAAGAAAACAATTACTAGGATTGATTGTCTGCATTGATCGTATCACGAATCAACTGAGCCCGGTAGATGTCACGCTCATCTGTGCGCATATCTTCTCCGAATGTTTTCTGCAAAAAGCCTGGTTGTGTCATCACGTTTAACTCGTTCATTACCGTAATGGACAATCCATTCAACAGCCCCAGATCTACACCTAAGCGAACATCCGAGAGACGCTGCGCAGCTTCCTTGGAATCCATAATGGCGGCGTGGGACAAAATCCCATATGAACGCATCACTCTATCGGTAATCCGTAGTCTAGAGTCAGAAATCAACCGCTCTCTGGCAGTACGTTCATGCCCAATCATCTGAAGCACAACGCTATGCAGATTATCGATAACCTCTTGTTCCGTCTGTCCAAGCGTAATCTGATTGGAGATCTGGAAAAGGTTGCCCATCGCTTCGCTGCCTTCGCCATATATCCCACGCACGGTTAACCCCACTTGAGAAACAGCTGTCAGAATGCGTCCAATCTGCTGTGTCATCACCAGAGCAGGCAGATGCATCATTACAGATGCTCTTACCCCTGTACCTACATTGGTAGGACAGCTGGTCAGGTATCCTCTCCGATCATCAAAAGCATAATCCACATGCGCTTCAAAAGCATCGTCTATGGCGGAAGCTTTCTCCCAGGCTTCTTTCACCTGGAACCCCGGATAGAGGCATTGGATACGAAGATGGTCTTCTTCGTTAATCATAATACTGACGGATTCATCCTCACTGAGAATAACCGCACCATTTTTTGATTCATTCGCAAGACTGGGGCTAATCAGATGTTTCTCCACCAGCACCCGCTTATCGAGATCATCAATATCCATCAGGTCCAAGGTATGGAAATCTCCAAAGGCATGAACGTCATCATATTGAAGTACTTCGCTCAGCTTATTCAGCACTTCTTCCGATTGCTCATTGGAAGCAAGCATTGGAAATGGGTAATGCTGAAGATTACGTGCGATCCGGACACGGCTGCTAATGACGATTTCGGAATCAGCCGCTTCACTGCGCATCCAGTCGCTGAGCGCCTTCTCTGTAAAGCGCAGATTAGGCATTACGCGTCCCTCCTACTCATGACAAACTCTACTCCTGAGCTATTTCTTTTTCAAGTTCCCTGATCTGGTCACGGATCTGAGCCGCCTCTTCAAATTCTTCCTGGGCGATACTCTCCTGAAGATCGCGCTTCAGGTCGGCAATCTGCCGCTTCACTTTAATGCGACCACCAGCTCGTGCAGGCACTTTGCCCACATGGGTTGTGCTGCCATGAACCCGTTTGAACAGAGGATCCAGACGACTGTCAAAATATTTATAACAAGAACTGCAGCCGAAACGGCCGATTTTGCTAAACTGTGAGTAAGTCATGCCGCACTCTTCACAGCGAAGAGTCTGAGCAGGGGGAGCCCCGGCATTTCCATTCTTAGGTTCGAAATCAAGCAACCCGGACAACAGATTGTGAATGGAAAATCCATTCGATGTTCCCGGAATCATTTCTCCCTTTTCACGGGCACATGTCTCACAAATATGGAATTCCGTCTTTTCTCCATTCACAATTTTGGTGAAATGAAGAGTCGCCGGACGTTTGTCGCATTCTTGGCACAGCATTTAGGATGTACCTCCTTGATCCCGATAGGTTTTCATTTACCGAGCAAAGATATTAACATCGCCTTTAACATTCTGGCACGAATTTGATCCCGGTAAGGAAGTTTGACCAATAAAATTTCTCTTGATACAGCTGCACGCATCAACCCGGCTTCCCTTTTACTCAGGAAACGTGCTTCTTCCAGTTGATATATCAAGCCTTCGGCAGCTGTCTGTCCAATCTCATCCCCGATGCTATGGTGCAGATGATTATGCAAAGCAGAGTGGGCCGGCAATTCGATCCGCTGTATGCGAACATAACCGCCGCCACCACGTTTACTCTCGACCAAATATCCCTTTTCAAGAGTAAAGCGTGTGCTTATTACATAGTTGATCTGGGATGGTACGCATGAGAATTGATCTGCAAGATCATTGCGCTGAATTTCAACCATTCCTTCGGGACTTTCATGCAAAATACTCTTCAGATATTGTTCGATAATATCAGAGATATTACGCATCCACTCATCCTCCACTGTCTGAAACGTTAAGTCAATAAGGACCCACACGCCCCCACAGAGTACACCTTCTCAACCCATTTAACCAAACAGGGAAACGACGAATCTTGATTTCCACTGGCTTATTCGGAAGAGTAAGGACGCACGAAGGTCCTCTTGGTACTGCCTCTTTCCGATGATATCCATCGTTCATGAAATGTGTCTCATCACCGGAATGTAGAAAGAAAGCTACGTAAGTATTTAACCTTCAGTTGACTTTGACTTTCTTTGACTTTATATACATTATAGCATATTTTGTGGTTTTGCCAAGTGGGGTCACTATTCATTTTTTACGATTTTACACGAAATATTCCCCGGACACAAAAAAACCTCTCCAAAAAAGCCGGAGAAGTTCGTTTGTCTCACTGTAGCACTGTTTTTCTGAAAATATTGAAAGAAACAACAAGCTAATTAAAATTGACGTTAGATATAAGCAATTCAAGCAACTCAGAAGAAATCAAGCAGATAAGTTTCCCGTTCAGGGATTGCCTTCTCCAATGCATGAATTACTTCTGCCGGGCCATGGATTCGACCTATCTGGGCCATCTCCGATGGTCGGCGATATCCCATAAGCATCGCTGTAAGTGCTTGAATGCTGACCTTAAGTGTCTGATCTTCCAAGACGGCTTCGGATGTTTTCCAAATGGAGGCTGTCCCATTCATCGCAACATTCAGCTGCCACACGCCTTCATTCCAAGGAGCATGGGCATCTTCCACCTGAAGATTAATCTGTACCGGTGAATCCTGGCTTGCAAAAGGATATTGCGAAATAAATTGCTCCACACTTACAATCCGCGCCATAAAATACGGTACGATCTCCTGCTGTATTCGTGGATTATCCAGTTGAAAAGCAAGTGTATCACTCGCGGGTGCCTGCAGCGTCACCTCTTCAATCATTGAATCATGATTTGCAATAAAGGTCCAAAGTGCTTGTCTGGCTTCTTCATTGAGATATACGATCTCATCTATGGCAAACTTGCGTTCCTTAACCTCATACAGAAGATACCCCTGAGCTTGTCCCGCCCCATCAAGATATACAGCCTTTTGGCTGGTTCCATCCGTGAGCACCGAGTTCTCCCACCAAGAATCATCACGGACGAGGGTTCCGTTATATCGTTCCGCATAGGCGCTATATACTTCTTTCAATGTAGCAAGACCGGGATCACCACGCCGGATGGTACCTGGTGTAGTTTTTTTCGCAGGCAAGTGAGCGGTAGGAACTTTATATTTTTTAAATTCAATGTAGGTTTCCCATCCATACTTGCGGTAAAAGGCAAAAGAGAACGGATGCAGGAATGAAATGCTCTGTTTATTCCGGTTCATCTCTTCCAGCGCATGCCTTAAAAGACCCGCTACCCATCCCTTGCGGCGATATTCTGGCCAAGTAGCTACACCCGCAATCCCACCCATCTCAAAGGCTCTGCCATGAATGTAGGTTTGAAAAGGGATGATATGCAGCTTGGCACCAAGCTCGGCTTCCTCATATACGCCCCAGATATCCTGTGAAGCGAATCGATGCCGCTGTCTTTCTTTGCGTTCCTCACTTAATACATACTGAAAAGCATACTGGGAGAGGGCAATACTGGATTCAAAATCCTCTGCGGTCAACTTGCGAATGTCCATGTTAATTCTGCACCCCGTTCTCTAGAATAGTAAGTGGCTCCAATCGTATCCTGAAGTGTGATGTATGTATCTTCTATGAGTGTGTCAGAGGTATGATACAAAGTCAAATAAGAGATGCGCATGCATCTCCCGGAAAGAAACTATGTAATTAAATCTATTAAAGTAAAAGCACCAAAGAAAAACAAAAATAAAAACCACCACCGAATTTCATCGGCAGTGGTTCTTTGCTTGGCAGCGTCCTACTCTCCCAGGACCCTTCGG
>NZ_JBYTCE010000032.1:0-56591 GCF_058789975.1 Paenibacillus sp. FW104-T2
GATTTATATTTATTCAATTAATCTTATAAATAATAGTTTTACTCTAAATATCTATCGATATATCCATATAATCTCCGTTTTTCTACTATTGTCATATTAGTTAACATGAAATACAATCATCTCAATTCATTTACATAGTCTTCTGAACAAACATCACATGTTACTAACTTGAAGGAGAGTGCTAATTATGAGTAAACATTCAAATCTTCGTCCCTGGGCAGTATGGAGTACTGCTGCTTTAACCGCTCTGACCATCTCTTTGTCCCCGGTCGGAACTTATGCTGCTCAAGCAGCTACTGTAGAAGTGAGCGGAACAACAAGTGCGGTACAGTCCACTTCGCCTAGTACTCCAGCACGGAATACATCCATTCCTGCCTTGCCTCAATCCTCCAAACAATCTGCATTACCTAATGTACTTGTCATTGGAACAGGCGGAACGATTGCCGGTCAATCCGAGGATGCAACCAGCTTCCAAAATTACAAGGCAGGCACACTCCCCATTGAAGAAATGGTGGATGCGCTTCCCGACAAACAGAAGATAGCGGATGTTAACACACTTCAATTCGGCAACTCAGGTTCTGGTTCATATACAATGGCAGATCTATACGATCTATCCCTTACCGTAGATAAGGCACTTGCACAGTATGACAGTGTCGTGGTTACGACAGGTACGGATACCATGGAGGAGATCGCTTATTTCCTTGACATGACGGTGCAGAGCGATAAGCCTGTGGTGATTACCGGCTCCATGCGACCATGGACCGTTATCGGTTCAGATGCCCAAGCGAACCTGTACAATGCCATCAAACTTGCGGGCAGCGGACGCACTACCTCGTTCGGAACGGTATTGATGCTGAACGACACGATTCAGCTTGCACGTGGTGTAACCAAAACGAATGACTATCGTACGGATACATTTGAGACGCCAATGCTGGGTGCTGTTGGTTACATCGATGAAGAGAATATCCGAATCTACCGTGCTCCGGCACGCGCACTGAAGCCTGAAGGCACAGCCAAGCCAGCATTTGATCTGAGCAAGATTACGAAGGCTGATCTGGCGAAAGTCGAAATTGCTATCTCCTATCAGGAAGCTGGCGGGGAAGCGATCGAAGGTTTCGTACGCGGCGGAGCCAAAGGAATTGTAACCTCCGGTACCGGAGCAGGCGGCATCTCCAGAGCAATGGGACAAGCCCGCACGAAAGCGATTGAAGAGGGCGTCATCTTCGTAACCACGACCCGTACAGGTTCAGGAAGCGTATATGGCGGCGGCAACGGTGTCATTGCCGGGGACAACCTCAGCCCTCAACAGGCACGTATTTTGCTCATGCTCGGCCTGTCGTTCAGTGATGATTTTGAAACGATTAAAAAATGGTTTGAAACATACGGTACACCTGAAGTTTAATAGCTCTCATACTTTTATCCTTATTTTATAAAATGGCAAAAAAGAGATGAACCCGGGCCCTGTGATCAGGGATGTGTTCATCTCTTTTTTGCGTTTTCAATTGTGTGTATTACTTTCTCTGATTCATTTCAAATATTTAATTAAATAATACTTAAAAAGATAAAAAATCAAAAGAACTAACACTGCAATAAGTACAAAATAAACGGGTACTATTAAAAAAGGCGTGTATATGTTAAGAAAATGAAATACGAAACCTGAGATCAGAAGCAAAGAAAGAAAAATGAATAAAGGTCTCAATTTAACACCTCTACATATAGAAATTTATAACTCCTTTTATACAATATTACCATAAAATTTCCTGAAAGGTAGTTATGACACCTTCTTCACTAATAATAAATTCATATTTAGATAAGATCTCAATAAAAAATCATTCTTAACGATCAATATTTTTCAAACTAAAAAAACTCCGACAGAATCAAGAATTTCCTCACTAACACAAGACCGTGAGATCATGATTCATCGGAGTTTGATCTTTAGAAAATTTCCACTTCTACTTCACCCAGGCCAGCGCCAAGCCATCATAATCCGGCAGCATGGTGGTGACAAGGCGCGGGTCACTCGCCATCTGCTCATTGAAACGACGCACAGCCAGAACAGCAGGACCCTGCTTGTCCGGATTCAGCGTACGACCACGCAGGAAACAATTATCGCCTACAATAACAGCACCCGGTCGGGCCAGCTTAATGGCATAATCGAGATATACCGGATAATTCTCCTTATCTGCGTCAATAAAGAAGAAATCGAATGTGCGACCTTCCTGTTCCAATTGCTTCAGGCTTTCTGCCGCCGGGCCAATGCGATACTCTACCTTTTCGCCGAAGCCACCTTCCTCCAGATGCCCACGAGCCATCGCCGCGTATTCTTCTTTCAACTCCAGCGACGTCAGAGTTCCCCCTTCCCTCATGCCGCGAGCAAGGCAAACTCCGCTGTAACCGCCCAATACGCCGATTTCCAGCACAGCCTCTGCCTTTGATGTCTTGGCGAGAAACGTAAGCAAACGGCCATAAGCCGGTGCAACCGACACCTCCGGCATGTTGTTTGAACGGATGGCCTCTTTCACCTTTAATAACAGCTCATCCTCTTGAAATAATTGATTTACATATTCGTCAGGGGTAAGATTCACCACGTATATCCTCCTTGGACACTTGGACTGCTTTCCTTATGGATGCCAATGTTCTATAATGAATGTTTGTTATCAACACAGGCGGTTAGACTACAGTATCACCTGCTTCTTAGCGAGCTAGTGCTCACCGCATTTCTCATTGTAAGTTTTTTCACGGAATGCGGCAAGGCCGCACCGTTACTATACAGCTGGATGAAGGCATCGTCCTCTTCCGCTTGAAATGGAGTTGAAATGAAACACATGGCTCAATTGCAATTAATTGCGACCTCAGCAATGGGACTTGAGGCTGTTGTAGCTCGGGAATTGAAACAGCTGGGGTATGAGGATGTTACGGTCGAGAACGGCCGGGTTGTATTTACTGGAGATTATATTGATATTTGCCGCTGTAACTTGTGGCTGAGAAGTTCTGACCGTGTCCTTATCAAGATGGGTGAATTCCCGGCAACCACATTTGACGAATTGTTTGAAGGTACCAAGGCACTCCCTTGGGAAGAATGGATCCCGGCGAACGGAGAATTCCCTGTCGAAGGCCGCTCCCACAAATCCCAACTGAGCAGCGTTCCTGCCTCCCAAGGTATCGTGAAAAAAGCGATCGTGGAGAAGCTGAAGCTGACGCATAACACCGAATGGTTCCCCGAGAACGGGGCTCGTTATGTCATTGAAGTGATTTTGCTGAATGACCGCGCCCTGCTTACACTCGACACGACTGGACCAGGACTTCACAAACGGGGTTATCGTAAACTGGTGACTGAGGCTCCGCTGAAAGAAACACTCGCCGCAGCGCTTATCCAGCTCAGCCGTTGGAACGTATCCCGCCCCTTCTATGATCCGTGCTGCGGTTCAGGCACCATGCTGATTGAAGCAGCCATGATCGGTTGGAACATCGCCCCGGGACTGCGCCGCTCCTTCAACTCCGAGAATTGGGATGTCATCCCTAAAGAACTGTGGGAACAGGCTCGCGAGGAGGCATTTGATGCGGTTCGTGACGATGTTCCATTGCAGATTTCGGGTAGTGATATTGACCCTGAAGCGATCGAGGTAGCGCAGGCAGCAATCAAGAGTGCGGGATTTGCCAAGGATATTGAAGTCAGCGTACTGCCTGCACACCGCGCAAGACCTCAAGGACAGTATGGTGTAATTATCACCAATCCGCCATATGGTGAACGCCTGAGCGAAGAGAAGGACGTCTTGAAGCTGATCCGCTCCTTAGGCCGCAGTTATCTCGAGATGCCGACTTGGTCCTTTTTTGCCATCACTTCAACCAAATCTTTCGAAGAAGCTTTTGGCCGTAAAGCGGATAAACGCCGCAAACTGTTTAACGGACGCATTGAGACCCAATACTACCAGTACTTGGGGCCGTTACCTCCGCGGAATTCATCACCGAAACAGTAATGATACGATTCAAACAGAACGCTCCTGCCTTCACGGCTGGGGCGTTTTTTTGTACGGTTATACAACCAACGATCTGCATGAAGCACTTCTGCTAGGGGCATAGTTGAAATGCCATGAAGGAGAGCTATAATGAATGGAGCCCTGTTTTTACACTCCGTTAACATTAAATGAACAAAACACTGCAACTGGGAGGGAACCTTGATGGTCATCTCACAGCCTACACGCAGCATGACGCCGCGTAGGCTTCTTAATCATCCACTTACGTTATATCTCATTTTTCTAGTGCTGATGCTGCTGAAACTCATGTGGCTTCATCACAACCTGCATGCCTATAACATCACCATGGGTCTCCTGGATAAAGTCATTGCCATCGGCTCTTTGCTGCTCCTGTCCTTCTGGACCTGGTGGCTGCCTAGACGGGGTATGATCTTGTCTCTTGTCGTTCTCAACCTGCTCCTCACAGCGCTGATCTATGCCGATATGGTTTATTATCGATACTTTCAGGACTTTCTAACGATCCCTGTGTTAATGCAGGCCAGACAAGTTGATGCTCTGGGTGACAGCATCGCTACGCTCATACACGCCAGTGACTTGTGGTTCTTCGCAGACTGGCTTGCCATCATTCCGTATGGGGCCATCCTGCTATTCAGCAGACGAAGTCGTATCTCCCGTTTGTCTACAACCAGTAACGGGTTGGGGAATTACTCCAATTATCGCAGCAAGAAAAGAGGCATGCGCAGACTCACTGCAGGCGGCATTGCCTTGGTGCTCGGACTGTGTCTAGCGGTGGGGCCAATCTATTTTTACAGTAAAACGTGGGCCAAGGGGCTGTTTGACAATAATTGGTGGAACGTCTCCATGTACAATGTGACCGGACTTCTCGCTTTTCATGGATATGATCTGTACAACTATGCAAAAGACCATATCGGTTCCGGTCCCGAAGCCGATCCTGCAGATGTCGAGCAAGCCACATCCTTTTTTGCTGACAGACAGAATAACGCTTCTAGTGAAAATGCCCTGTTTGGCAAGTACAAGGATAGTAATCTCATCATCGTTCAAGGAGAAGCCTTCATGAATTTCATGATCGGGCAAAGTATCGGTGGTCAGGAAATCACGCCGCATTTTAACGAACTGATGAAGGAAAGCCAATATTACATTCATTTTTATCACCAAACAGGTCAGGGCAGAACATCGGATGCCGATTTTGGAGCCAATATTTCACTCCACCCACTGCCTGTTGGATCAGCTTTTGTTCGGTACGCAAACCACGCATATGATTCTTTGCCTTCAATACTGAAGGACAATGGATACAGCACCAATGTTTTTCATGCGTACGAGAGTGGATTTTGGAACCGTTATACAATGTATCAGAACATGAACTACGACAAATTTTACAGCAAAAATGATTTTGAACAGGATGATCCACTGGGCTGGTCCCTGTCCGATGAGTCTTTTTTCAGGCAATCCGTTCAGAAGATGGACAGCGAGATTACCGAGCCGTTCTATTCCTTCCTCATCACACTCAGCAGTCATCATCCATATGCACTCCCGCAGGATAAACAGCAGCTTGATGTAGGTGAGTTCGAAGGCACGATGTTTGGTGATTATCTGCAATCCGTTCATTATGTGGATTCTGCACTGGGCAGCATGGTGGAAGATCTGAAAACCCGGGGATTATGGGACAAAACCATCTTCATGTTTTATGGGGATCACGATAATTCAATCAAAGAACAAGCGCAGTATGAGCAGTTCCTTGGACGGTCCCTGAATGAACTGGATATGGAGCAAATCATGAATGAGGTCCCGCTGCTGGTGCATCTGCCGGACGGAGCCGAAGCAGGAACCGTAGACCAACCTGCCGGACAACTGGATATCACTCCATCAGCGCTTCATTTGCTCGGCATCCCAGATGAATATTATCACATGGGGAACGACATCTATGACGGATCATCCCGAACCGTTGTATTGCGAAGTGGTGCATTCACTGACGGTTCCGTATTTTATATCCCTTCAGACGATTATATTTACGAGAACGGTTCATGTTATGATCTGTCCACCCGCAACAAGACAGACATCAGTGCGTGCAATTCCGGACATGACGAAGCTTCGAAGAGATTGCATGTGTCCGATACCGTCATAACGTATGACCTGATCCGACGATTCCGTGAAGAGAACAACAACGCAGAACCCGCATCCTAGAGGATAAGGATATCTCTTCCACTGTTGTCGTATAGTAGCTTTAAATATAAGGAGAACTTGAATCATGACAACTCAATCAGATCCATCATCTATTGAACAAAAATTATATGATGAAGCGGCGAACTTTGTGAAGCATCGCTACCCTCAGGGTTGGGGCGGTGCAGCAGCAGTTTATACCGCAGCGGGTTCGCTGTTAATCAGCGTTGCTCCGGAAGTGATCAATGATGCCACACACCTGTGCATGGAGACGGGCGCCTACCTCGAAGCACATAAATTAAACGAGAGAGTTACTCACTCCATCTGCGTGGCACGAGATGACGAACATTCTGAATTCAAAGTGCTCACTCCTTGCGGGGTGTGTCAGGAACGTTTATTTTTCTGGGGTGAAGATGTCAAAGCCGCTGTATATGACCCGGATGGAAGGTTAATCTATAAAAGACTGGACGAAATCCAGCCTTACCACTGGTCCCAGGCATACCGAGATAAATAGTGATATAATTCCGCTTCTTTATGTAATTCAAGTATTCAGGTACTTCCGAATCGAGCATTTCCACCTTTAATTACCACAAAAGTGTTAAGCGTGCAGCCCACTGCATGTTTAGCACTTCTTTTTTTGGACCAGCCCGATACCTGCCTTGCGTTATTTAGAAAGTCGCTTTATAATTGTAACTAAAATAGTTTCATTTATATGGAGGTTTAAAAAGAATGATTATTGAAATATGGTCTGACTTTATGTGTCCTTTCTGTTATATTGGCAAACGCCGTTTGGAAAATGTATTGGCTCAGTTCCCACACCGTGATGAAGTGAAACTGCAATTCAAAAGCTTCGAGCTGGATTCTCATGCTGAACTGAACAGCGGCAAAACGAACGCGGAATATCTGGCTGCCAAATACAATATGAGCGTGGAACAGGCAAAGGGCATGAATGCTCAAATGAATGCCAATGCCCGTACGGCCGGATTGGAATATAACATTGATGAGATGATCCCAACCAACTCGTTCTCCGCTCACCGCCTGACCCACTGGGCAGATACACAAGGCAAAATGCTTGAACTCAGCGAGCGTTTGTTCAAGGCCATTTTCATAGAAGGCAAACATGCTGGTGACACTGACGTACTGATTCAACTGGCCGAGGAAGTGGGTCTGGATCGCAACGCAGCTGCCGAGGTGTTGGCCAGCAATCAATTCGCGGAGCAGGTTCGTGAAGATCAGGCTGAAGGCGAGCAATTAGGCATTCGCGGCGTGCCATTCTTCGTATTCGACCGCAAATTCGCGGTATCAGGCGCGCAGCCGGACGACGTGTTCCGTGATGCCATTCAGAAGGCGTGGGATGAGCGCTCCCCTTTCACCATGGTTGAATCCAGCACAGCTAACGCCGAGGCCGGCGGTGTGTGCACTGATGATGGATGCGAAGTACCGCAATCCGATAAACCATCCAAATAACACAAAAGCAGCAGGAGCAAGGGCAATCCCCTGAACCTGCTGCTTTTTTTCAACTTAAATCTAATTAATCCTTAGGTAAAATTCATCCATATAAAATAAATAAAAAGTCCGACCTGCCTGACGCAGGACCGGACCCTATTTATACCCTCTTTTAGAGCAGCAGCCCTACGCACATGATTAGACCGCAGAGCACAGATGATTGCTGGGAAGCTCCCATAAGGGGAAGATACGTCTCGGACGGATTAACTTTGCCCAGTGATTTATAAACCTTATACATTGGGATAACGGAAATAATCGCGACAAGACCATAAACGGGCAAAGCATGGAACACCACACTTACGATCAAAAGGACATAAGCAAGGATCGTCATCAGCTTGGATAGACGAAGCGCCCGCTCTTCCCCCCACATGACGACCAGCGTCTTCTTGCCGATTTCACGGTCCGCACGCCAGTGCAGAAAATGATGGTTAAATAGCAGCATGGTGGTCAGCATGCCGACCGGCAAGGACAGCAGCAGCGGCGCAAGCGCAAACTCTCCTGTCTGAACATAGTAGGCACCCAAAACCGGCAGAATACCGAAGGAAATAAAAATCCCGATCTCACTATAGCCTTTTCCGCGGTAGCCGAATTTAATTGGCGGTGCAACATAGAAATAAGCGATCAAAGCCCCGATCAGCGCAATAGCCAGGATCGGCCAACCGCTGACGATTGTAAGAATAAGACCACAGACCCCAGCCAGCACAAGGAATCCCCAGGTAATAGCCGCAAATTTCTTCTCGGTCATGGTTCCCGAAGTCAGAAACCCGGAGTGTGTCGAAATCGCGCCTTCTGTCTCTGTTGCTTGGGTATCGGTTCCGTTCCGATAATCCCATAGATCGTTTACCATATTGGAAAAAATATGAGCTGACACCGCGCCTACTAGCGTCAGCAAAAACAAAAGAAAATGAAATTCTTTCTGCATGGCGTAGGCAGAGATGGTGCCTAGTATTACCGGAACAACCATTACCGTTACGGAATACAGTCGAGTCATATTTTTAAATAAAGCCCAATTACTCATGATGTATTTATGCCTCCTATGATGCTAAATCTTTAACACTTTGTGACGACGTTCACATAATATTAGATTATACACCAAATTGACATTGTTGTGACAGGAAATTTTTGTTCGTTATACGACTGAATCTCTTCGGTTGCATGCGTTAAACGTTTTCCTTTATCAGAAGCATCACTTAGGCAGCATCCCTCGAACCCAAGTCGGGCAGCAATTTTGAAAGAGAGAAAAGGCCCTCTCCTTCTTGAAGAGGACCTTTCAGTTTATGGCATGGATTGCTATCCTTACTCAATCCCAAAAGAGTTGATCCGGATGCGGCCCGGTTCTTTTATCAGAATCCAAGGCATCAATCGATCTAAGTTCATCCGGCGTTAACTCAAAATCAAAAATGTCTGCATTCTCACGAATACGTTCGGGTGTAACGGACTTCGGTATGGTCACAATCTGATTTTGAATATCCCAGCGCAAAATGATCTGTGCCGGCGTCTTTCCATATTTTTGGGCAAGGCCCTTTAACGTGGATTCATTGTTCAGTTTTCCTCGCATGATGGGGCTCCAGGCTTCCAGCTGAATTCCCTGCTCCCCGCAGAAATCCTGCAGTTCCTGCTGAATCAGACCTGGATGCAGTTCCACCTGATTGACTGCAGGTACCGTTCCACCTTCATCTATGATTTCGCGCAAATGATGGATTTGGAAATTGCTCACACCAATCGCCCGTACGCTTCCTTCGCTATATAGACGTTCGAATGCTCTCCACGTCTCCTTGTACTGGTCTCTTCCCGGCCAGTGAATTAAGTATAGATCAATAACATTCAGTCCCAGTGCCTTCTGACTGGCCTCAAATGCTCTGAGCGTCGAATCGAAACCCTGATCCTCATTCCAGAGCTTGGTTGTCACGAACAGCTCATTGCGGGCAATTCCACTGCTTGCTATGGCTTGTCCCACTTCTTCTTCATTCCCGTAGACAGATGCCGTATCAATACTGCGATATCCTACTTCCAATGCGGTCTCAACCGCTTGCTGCACTTCCTTACCCTTTGCTCTATATGTTCCAAATCCTAGCCAAGGCATCGTTACCCCATTATTCAGAATCGTGCAATCTGTAATATGTTTGGTCATCCTGTACCTCCCGTATGGAATTTGGCTGCTCAAGGTTTATTAACCTTCTGACAGAAATTTAAGCGTTTCCTTATCTTCCTGTACAGGCGACCTATTTCCGGGAGATTCTTGAAAAGGCAGTATGAGAAAAAGAACCCGCAAGGCTCTATGGCATGCGGGTTCTGGTGTGACAGGATCAGCTATTGATTCCCTTGCCCGTTCTGACTCTGGATGGAGTTCAATCTTCTCTTCTCCTCAGAGAACATCTCTTCTGCCAGCTCAACACCCTGTCCTCCAAGCGAACGTTCAGCCTGAAGCATCGCCTGCTCCGTATGTGCCAATCGGCGCTCGGCCTGTTCAATGGTCTGCTCTGTTGGATGTGACATGGCCTGAGATACGGCAAAATGAAGTTTGTTCACTGCATTCTGCGCCTGAGATACGGTCGTATTCGCTTGCAAACTGGAATCATAACGCTTCGGCATGAGTATTCCTCCTTGGGATCATGTTCCTGTTACCCCTTTAGGATGGATGATGAGGTCCTGCCTTATTCTTCTTTTGCATAAACAATTTATGAATGTCATGTCGTGACTCCATTTGCACCTTCATCATCCCCATGGTTGTAACCTTCTCCTAACTCACTGAGTTTATCTCATAGATGACTTTTTTAGAAGAAAGAGGTGGTTGTTTGAAAAACCTGAGGATTCCCGTCATTATGTTGACTTTGTTATTGATAACCAGTGGCTGTGCCTCTGCAACATATGAAATAACGGGTTATACAAGTTCCTCCATTATTGCAGATATTCCAGTTCCTTCGAATGCCAAACAATTAAAAGTCACGACAGATTCAGCAAACCCCAATATCAAAATAAGTGAAACGTATGAATTGAAACATATCGGAGGTGAACAAGGCCTTTATACGCCTGCTGATTATTTTCAGAAATTACACGATGAAGGGTGGGTAGAGTTGGAGGAGAACCGAATGGGTAGTGTTCATTTCCTCAAAAAAAACGACACGGTAGTCGCTATCGAAATACATGAGGATACCTTTGAAATTCATGAAATGAAAAAAGACGCTCCCCTATAATCCTCCCTAAGTGTGTTCTTGGAACATTGAAATACTTCCAAGTTATCACTACGCACAAAAAAAGAGAGGCACGGGCCTCTCTCTCTTATTTCACGAATTTTGCGACTTTTGCCAGCACTTCTTCTTCCGTCGGCGCACTAATGTACCGACCGTTGATAAACACAAAAGCACGCTTCGCACAAGGACCACAGTACGATTTGCACCCAATCTTGATCTCCGTATCCGGAGCCATCTTCTCCAGCTTGGGTACAATCGACTTCAGTCTGATATGATTACACTTTTCGCATACGCGGATATCGTTAGCCATGAGTTCCCCTTCTTCGCAGCCTTAGTGGTCGCCGTGGTTGCCTTTGGATGGGTTCGTGATGACAAATCCTTCTTGAGGAAGGTACAGGTAGTCAATTTTAACGCCATCCAGAAGTGGTTGATCATTCTCAAGAATAACATCGATCTCTTTGTCCGTAGATACTACGGTATCGTTTTCTTTCGGCGTGTCCAGATCAAGACCGTAGTGAGCGTGGTCACCGTGAGCATGCGTGATAACTACACGAAGTTTTTTTCCTTCGTTTTCGGGCTTGTCCAGCTCCAATTTTAATACTTTGGCAGCATTACGAGTAATTTTGCAGTTCATTTCGACTTCATCTCCTATATTGTAATTGCTGGTTCCAACAATTTCAGCATTTCTAAACTCCAGCATCTATTGTAAAGAAAGTTACTCCGCTTCGCAATAACATTGATGCAAAATCAAAGGTAAACCGTATCGATTCACCTTATGATTCCTTTAGGCGCGGGAGGGTAGCACCGGATATTTACGCTCCGCACGGCTGACAAACCAGTTCATGAGCAGCAAAGTAACACCAATATCATCGATAGGCATAAAAGGCATGACATCCGGTAGAACCCAATACAGTATGACCGGGATGATGAACAGCAGTTTCTCATGCAAAGGGATCTGCGGAGCCCGCAATAGACGGGGCAGTCTCTTGAACACTTCAGTCCATCGTTTGAACGACAGCAGTCTTCTCCACTTCATGTGAATCCCTCCATATTCTTCATGAGCCAATGAAGGCGCATGATCGTATTCCACTCATTACCCTTATAAGAATGGTATGATAACCAAAAAAAAGACGGGACGCCGTCACAGCGCCCGTATGTTATATACGAAATGGGAAGCTTGAAGTTTCATGACAGGGCTTCTGTTCCGGTTTCCCCATCCGACAGCAGTTCAGCCAGCAGCAGGCCTACCTCGACACAGATATCATCAAACTGTTCAATAGGTAGTGGGTTGACGCCGAGTCCCACTTCCACCGTGAAGCCCGGCTTCCGAAACTGTTGAATGAACCAGTCCTTGTATCCCGCATCGCTTCCACCTAATTTAACGGCTTTGTAACCCGAGGCCCGTGCCAACCTGCGCGATAACGGCGCACTCTCTCTGGGCTCCAAATCACGGTAATTCCAATAGATCTCTTGCCCCTGACTGTGCAGGGAAACGACAGCAGCGAAGCTGTGTTGTTCTGTCCACTCCGCAAGTGCCTTTGCTTCTGGCTCAGATAACGGTGCCTTGCCTGCATAATCTCGGGGACCGGGTGATGTAATGCCTCTCCGTGCTGCCTCTTCCTCCCAGTGAGCCGGAAATTGATCGTTCAGATCAACTCCTCTAATATTGGCTTTCCAATGGGTAAAATGCGGACGACCGGCATTCCATGCAAGCAGCTGCTTGGCATGTGGATGTCTATTTACAACCCCCTCCTGAACGAGCTCCACTCCATCGGGATTGACCATAGGCACGACCCACAACGTCGATTCCTGCATCCAACGCTCTGTCCTGAATTGTTGCCAAGGCACGCTGTCAGTGTATGCCCTCGCATATTCTTCAACAAAACGCATGATTACCGCACTCGTAAGCCATTCATTGGCATGAACGGACGCATTAACGTGAATATGGTGAGGTCCTTCGCCAATCTTTACGTAAGGTATAGCCTTCCCCATGACGCTTGCACCAATTGTACCTGTGGAAATGAACGGATATTGCTTCTCAAGCAAAGCGACATCCCGGCTCAATTCACGGTAACCGTATTCACCCTGTAACCTGACAATAGTTTTGCCATTTGAATCCGGAATATGAATACATCGCCCACACCAATCCTCAACGTTCGCAAACTCAGGATTGGCGTCACGCAGTTCTTTTTCATTCAGGCCAAAACGTTCTGCGATCCACCCCACGTTTTCCCCAGGCTGAACAGCATATCTGCGACCGGTTCCCGGCAGGATTCGCAGCATCTGTCCAGCAAGCAAGTAGGGCTGTGCCGCTGCCTCCGGGTTCAGGGCAGCCAGCAACGCCCTCGTCATGTGGTGCGCAGAAGCAATGCGGGATAAGGTATCCCCTGACTGAACAATAATCCACTGAAGCTCCATGGTGTCTCCTTTCCCGGCGGGAGAACGCAGTTCTCCCCGTCCTATGCTCTTATTGTGCTACCCTAATATGTATGCGAACCCGGTTGTCCGTCATGTGACATGAATCACGCGAGCCTTTTCCAAGCGCTGTTCTTCGTATAAATAAAAAACCGGAGCGCAAGGGCTCCGGAATGACTGATGAGTGCAGTGGGTTAAGCTTCAACCTCAACTCCAATATGAATGGGTATTACTGCTATGTTACGTTAATCGGGTGACCTGCCACACGACAGGTGTTTTCGAGATCTGTTCTCCCAACCACTGGCGGGTAATATTCTGGAACATGCGTGGGTCTCCCGTACAGAAAAATTGATGCACCGGTGTCTCATCCCCACTTGCCAGCTTTCGTTTATCATACAAAATCGTACTGATTTCCCTCGCCGTCTCATCTGCCGAACTGATCAATTTCACTTCCTGTCCCATGACTTCCTGGATCGTTTCCATGAGAAATGGATAGTGGGTACAACCCAAAATGAGACAGTCAATTGGCTGTTGTTTGATCTGACCCAACGACTGCTCCACCGCAAGTGTTGTTTGTTCGGAACGGAATTCACCCTGCTCTACCAGAGGCACCAATGCGGGGCAAGCCTGACTGACGACATCAATATAGGGGGATAACTGCTTAAGTGCCGAAGTATATGCACCACTTCCTATCGTTCCCACTGTACCGATTACGCCAATGCGCCCTGTTCGAGTAGCCGTAATGGCAGCACGCGCCCCGGGATGGATGACCCCAATGACAGGCACATTCACCTTCGCCCGGATATAGTCAAGAGCTGCAGCCGTGGCTGTGTTACAGGCGATAACGATAACCTTCGGATCGAACTGGATCAAGAAATCAACGATTTGTTCCGTAAATTGTTTAACTTGTTCGGACGAACGGGGTCCGTACGGTGTCCGGGCAGTATCTCCAAAATAAATGATCTTTTCCCGCGGGAGCTGACGCATCACTTCCTTGGCGACGGTCAATCCCCCTACACCGGAGTCTAATATAGCGATTGCTTGCTGCACGAACACACCGCTTCCTTCTTCATTGAATTGGTTCTGATAACGATTTGGGTTCCAGAGCTTTCTTCCTACCGTATGATTATTCCGGCAAAAAGGTACCTACATCTTACCCGATTTCATCTCAGGGTTCAAATAAAACCCGGCACGCTGCAGCTTCCACAGCATTGTCGCACACAAACAAGCAGGCTCCCCTCATTCTTCGAGGAAAGCCTGCCTATTGCCCAGCAATGCTTCAGATATTATCTTTCGAATCATCTGCAGGCAGCTTTGCAACAACGTTAATGCCAGACTCATTTTCATCTTTGTTCTCAGAAGAGTCTACAGACGAATCCGAGTCGGTAATAACAGCAGATACGCGTAATTCCTTCCCTTCAGCGCAGTTCCGCCAGGATTGGATATCCTGAATGACAACGTCTGCCGTTTCTTTTACTTTGGATACGATCTGTGAGCTTTGTTCGCCCACCTTAACGGCCAATTCCTGACCTTTCTCGGTGACCTGACGCGCACCTTCCGAAATATCCTGACGCAGCTCACGTCCGGATTTTGGCGCCAACAGCAGCGCTGTTACAGAACCAACTACCGAACCGATCAATGCTCCCCACAACAAACTTTTGTTTGAATCCTTCACGTTGCATCTCTCCCTTTACCTTAATTGAAGTACCGGATACCATGCATCAATACATCTTGATGCTTATTGATCCGGGCGAATGCCTACTCTGTTGATGCAGTATAAGCAGCAAGGGCTTGACCTGACACTCCAGATAGCAAAAACTTTTTAAATCCCTTATTGCGCATTAGAATGTCAGCATTAATGATGCCGAGAAGATTCGAGTGGCTGTGCAGCATGGGCATCTCCCGGATCGAGATCAATGACATAACGGCCAGGCGCAATCAGCGCAGCCTGATGCTCACAGCGCCAGCGTCTTCCTCCAGAAGAGCCCAGTGTCTGTCCGTCCTGCAGAACATCACCCTGATCGAATATGTAATAGGCCGCCCCAAGCAATGTCTGGGCTACCGTATCCGGATCCAGTCCCGTAAAGTGACACTGCACATCGGGAACACCGAGCGCCGACAACCCAACGGTATCCATAACCAGTTCACGCTGTTCTTCCGTTCCACCTGCCTGATACATGCGGACATTCATTGCTCCATAGAGATGTTCTTCCCGCTTCTGTGACTGAATGTAAGCCTCCGGCTCAACCAGCTTGTCACTGCCGTACCAATACATCCCCTCACAAGGCAGAACTTCCATGACTGCCTGGAGCGTATTCTGGAACAATTCCAGACGCTGTTTGCGAGACATGGCTACAGAGAACATATCATGAAGCCGGATCGAATACTGCGCTGTCTTCACGGTCTCTCCTGCTTCCGGCCAGTGCCAGGCTTGCTGCACTGCTCCACCGAAGCGGGAACGATCCTTGATCTCGTTCACAGGAAGCATGCAGGTCTGTGCAGGTATATTCCCTTCCTCAAATGAAACCGGATGATCCATATGATAGAAAACAAGCATGTCCAGGTTATGCTCTGGAGTATCACTTTTCCCGATCTCCGTCGCTGCCTCATCCTTCTTATTCTGTGAGGAGCGTTGATCATTGACCTGCTTCACAGCCAGACGGACTTGTCCGGTATAACGGGTAAGTGCATTCTGCAGCCGGATCCGATCTATTTTGGGTTGCTCTCGAAATAACAGCTCTACCATATAAACAGGGTGAAATCCGGAAGGAATATCATTCGCTTCATTTTTCTCTATTTCATCTTGCCTTTCATTTGTCATGCTGGTTCCCCTCATTCCTTACTCTGTCCCTCGGTCTGACCTTGCTGAAATGGACCAAGTTCTTTTTCCACATAGATACTAACCTGCTCAGCAAACTGTTCCAGAATAGATGGTACCTCTGCGCTTAACGGGTGCAATTCTCCCCGCTCCCAGCTGAAGTAATCCTGTACCAGCGGCTTGCGCAGCGACACGAGACGCTTCAGCACCTCGTAAGTCGGAACGTCAAATACCTTCTCTTCGTGATTGATTTGAATAATGTCATCATAACTGCTGGCATCCCGCATAATGAAACCATCAATAAGATAACTTCCCACATCCGTTACAATCTCAATAGCCAGATGAAGACAGCGTTCCTGGACCAGACCAAGCATAAGACTGCCATCCCAAGCTTGCGCTGCCCGGCGGAGCCCTTCGGCTACTTCCGGCACGGCAGCAAGTCTGCGGGCAATCTGTTCTCTGTTTACGTAATACAATGCAGTCACTTCCCGTTCAGTGAATTATCGATTCCGTTTCCCTCTTCGCTTAAGCCAGAATAGCATCACCGGACAAGCGATCAAAAACACGATAAAAATATATAAAAATTCCATAACGTCTCTTAAATCGCTCATGCCCAGTCTCCTTTAACAACTGCAGAATGAAATGATTAAATTAGATCTCGTAATCCACTGCGATCGACTGTTCTCTGACCTCGTTCATGTACTGGATGACTTCCTGATGAAGTGGGTGGACCTGGTAGGCCTGCAGATCTTCCAGTGATGCAAATTCGGCTGTCAATGAGATGTCGAAAGATCTGTCAGAGCGAAGCACATCCACGCCAACTTCCAATGAGATCAGGACATCAATTTTACCTTGCAAGTTGCGAAGAACGTTTGCAGCAGCCTCAATGGTTTCTGGAGAACGATCTTTCATTTTAAAAAGAACAATATGTTTAATCATTGAACAAGCACCCCGTTTGCATATATTAGTGGAAATGAATGAATTTTCGTGTAACCAAAATATATCATAACGTTAGTTATTGCGAAAGGATACTTGTAAACGTTCTCTAAACGATAAAACGATGCTATGCTGAACTGTTCTTTTTTGCATTATCTTCATCCTGTACAGGAGATGTCTTTTCTGAAGGGGTTTTCGAATCAGCTTCAGGTGCTTTTACTTGCGGTTTGGACCACTCCCGATCCGAAAGGTCTTCCTGTTTCTTCAGCACGGCAATGGCTTGTCTGAGCTTATCAGGCAGCGGAAGACCAATCCTGGCATAGTTTTCAGTAATGGAAATTAACTCGTTAACCAAGTAGAAGTAGATGGCTCCCCCCTTGATAATGTCTGTTCCCATAAGCAGATCAATACGGTGAGCAAGAAGGATAACGGTCAGCATTAGCCCCTTGCGGGCAAGTCCCCAGAACCCGATATTGCTATTTAACCCGGTCCCCGACCTTACCGCTGCAGCGAGACCTGTAACATAATCCACAGCCATCGCAATGACAAGCAGACTCAACAATTCATCCCAAACGCCAAAAGCAAACGTTACGAACGCTCCGGAAATTGCAGCAAAGGTATTTACGGCTGGACTCACGTTTTCACCCCTCTCTCTGAATTGATCATTATACAAAATATGTAAGAGTTAGAGATTTTGACAGACCAATCGCCCGGTTCAACTTGCGGATTTTATTTTCGGATTTGTGCACATCATTCCGGGATAAAGATTAGTACTGTCCCAATTTTTTGGTGGATTTTAGGTAATAATCCGCATCATATCAACTAAAATCAGAGAAAAGTATAAAAGTCCTATAAATGGTCTTAAAGACCTAATTTATTGGTTTCCATGTTCTCTTTGAACCCTGAAATTTAGTGAAACATTGTAATCTAGGAATATACTAGGAAATGAATTGCACATACCCTAGTCCATAATTCCCTCCTTTAACTTTCTCAGAGGATTGAGCCCAATCCAAACCAGTGCACCTGGCACTTGAAAGTACCCCGGTTCTTATTGTAGTATTTGGTTAAAAAAATCGGAGGAAATATGCCTAATCAACCAGAACAACATTCCATCCAGGCGTGGTCTCTGATCAACCGTAAATACTTGGGAAAAGGCGTCCGTGTTAAACGATTCCGTAAACCGACACGCTGTCAAATCCGAAACCGCGTTCTTCTAGCCGTGCTGATGGCCAATGATATCAAGTTGTCCCAGCTTGCCGAAGATCTATCCATCTCATCACGCAGCGTGAGCGCGTGGGTGTATGAGGGGCGGATACCCGGCAGTACCAATTTGGACAAAGCGTGCCAATTGCTAGGCTACCCGCGTCACATTCTCTTCAATGAAGAAGTGGTACGCAAAAGCCCGGTCATTTGTCAGCCCGAGCCTTCCCGTTTCATGAAGCGTACGGTGACCCGATCTCCGGTTAGCAACCGTATTCTGACAGGCTTGTGTATGGTCCATGATCTGTCGGTGACAGATGTCAGCCACTGGATCGGGGTTCATCCCGGCACTTTCCGCAAATGGCTGCATCAGGGAACGCTGCCTTCTGCCGCGTTTCAGGAACAAGCGGAACAATTTTTCCGCATCCCGAAAACCATCTTGTTCGCAGATGTCATCCTGAAAGACCGTCGCAACAACTAAATAAGCGAACAGACAAAAGGCTCTGTTCTTCCCACACGGGAAGACAGAGCCTTTTTAAATGAAACATACCTCTTGATACACCTGTGACGTGCATCCCCTTCACTTTGCTCCAGCAAATTGTTCGAACTTATAACGAATAATATCTTGATTTGTACGTACAAATAAGACCAAAGCACAGAGCCATTCCGATAATTTTTATCCAATGTACAGGTTGGTTTTATTTTAAACTACATTCAGAGATTCATTGATATATTTGAGCCCGGTATATCGCTCTCTAAGGGTATGTGCCGTTGCAAATGCATGTTCCACCATATCTGGTGTAACCCCAAGCTGATCTGTTGTGGTCGGACCCCCAACCTGCTCAAGCCATGCCGTAAGCTGTGACGCATCAGGTAAAGCAGCATACACATCAAAAACAGGTTCTCGGGACAGACTCGCAAGTTCCTTGTAGCGCTCTGTAAGAAGCACGCAAGCTACGCCGACTTTGGCCCCATGCAGAACAGGTTTCCGGCCCGCTACCATCAATTCCATCTCCCAACGATGAGAAATGTGATGCTCACCGCCGGATGCCGGACGGGAATGATCAATAATTAGCATGGAGGCACCGGAAATGATTAGCGCATCCATCAATGCGGTTATACCCTCAGGTCTTCCTTCGGCGATGGCTTGTACATTTTCGATGCAGGCCGTCAGCGCTTCTTCCGTCATCCGATAAGCAACCGGACAGAATGGCTCCCCGCCCAGATCACGCGACACAATCCAATCTGCCAGAGACGTATATTTGCCTAACATATCACCGAATCCCGCCGCCGTCATTGCTTGGGGAGCCTGCTGGGTAATGTCAATATCCGCAAAAATCGCTTCGGGCGGTACAGCCTGAAACGTCTGCTTGATGCCGCTTACAATGAGCGGTGCTCCTGCTGAAGTGAAGCCATCAACCGATGCCGCTGTTGGGACAGACAGAAATGGCTTGTTCATTTTGGCACAGACAAATCGCACCAGATCATGTATGGTCCCCGATCCCACTGCGATGATGGCCTGAGTCATTTGTTTTACACCAAGCAGCACCTGCACAATCGCAGCCTCATCGGCAATGATATCCCCCGCACTGTTCTCCGGCATCTGAAATTCATCTGCCATGAGTCCCGCATCCCTCAGGCTTTTTACCACCTCATATCCCGCCACCGGACCTGTCCGGCCATCATATACCACAGTAACCTGGTTATAGCCCTGTTCCAACAGGTACCCCGGTATTCTACGAATTGCACCATGTTCCAAAAAGACCTGCATTTGCACCAGCCGATGATCATGTCCACAGGTACACTGCTGTGCTTCCGCATTCCAAGCAGCAATGCGTTCATTCATATTCATGTGTTCGTAACCTCCCGTTTCTAAGTTCATGCATATTTGCACTGGAAAAGCCACACAATGAGTATAGGAAAAATTTCAATGATTTTCCTGTTCACACTTTACTTCTTGTACCCGCATTTTGCAAATGTTTTGACAAACTATTTGAAGCAGGTGATCCAGTGCAGCTCGGCAAAGATACAGGCCTATCTCTCGGTTTTCTTGCAGGAACGACCCTGGGCAGCGGAATTGCGTTCTTGTTCCAATTTCAGGCGTATGAAGTGGTCGGCAGCGTTTCCTTATTCGGCATCATCGGTGCCTTGTCCGGACTATGGACAGCGATTTTCTTACGCCAGCGCCAGCGTCAACACTAACAACCGAACCAAGAGGACACGTAACCAGGCCGGTTTCAGGACATTTCAATTCGTAGAAAAATAAAAAAAGGTTCGAGAGATTGCAAAAGCAATCTTCGAACCTTTTTCTCTTCGATGCGGTCGAGAGGACTCGAACCTCCACGGGGGGTTAGCCCACACGGACCTGAACCGTGCGCGTCTGCCAATTCCGCCACGACCGCATAATATGTATCTTTTCATCCTTGATGAAAAGCATCCGGTTAATCCATCTCTCGTTTCACCGTAATTAAGAGTATACAGGCTCTGGAAGAAGAATGCAATACTTTTTTATGATCTGAAATGGATAGGACATATGTCCTTTTATAGAAATTAAAAACCTCCTATCGTAAACATCACCAACTGTCCTCAAGGACAGACAACCTATGGATAGAGAGGAATATGAGCAAACCTATGAACATGACACCTGAAATTATTGAAGAAGGAAAACGACATATTCATTGGACAGAAATGCATATGCCCCTCCTCGCTGCACTAAAATCCCGATTTTCCAAAGAACGCCCCTTTGCTGGCCTTACCATTGGAATTTGTATTCACGTAGAGCCTAAGACGGCGGTTCTATGCCGAACCCTACAGGCTGGTGGAGCCAACGTTGTACTAACAGGAAGCCCAGGCACAACCAAGGATGCAGTTGCTGCTGCACTTATCGCCGAAGGCATTTCCGTGTATGGACAACGTTCAGATGAACGCCTTCAGCATATGCACAATATTCATCGCGTGCTTGAACACCAGCCGCATCTTCTCATGGATAATGGAGCCGATCTGGCTCGCACTCTCATTCAGCACTATGACCATAGTGTGCTCATTGGCGGAACAGAAGAAACCACGACAGGAGCCAATCTGCTGCGTGAAGAAACAGGGGTGGAAGTGACCTTCCCGATTATTGTCATTAATGATAGTCCTCTCAAGCGCATCATGGAAAATGAACATGGCGTGGGTCAAACCATTATTGAAGGATTCATGCGCACCACGAATCTGATTCTGCCTACAAGACGCTTCGTTATCGTAGGATATGGTTCCTGTGGACGTGGGATTGCCCGATATCTGCGTAATCTAGGCAGCCAGGTTATTGTGGTTGAGACCGATCCTATCGCTGGACTCGAAGCTGCCCTGGATGGATTTCGCGTAGCGAAGCTGGAAGAAACGTTCGCTTTTGCCCAGGTTTACATCACGGTTACAGGTCGCCCGAGTGCCATCTCAATGGAACACTTTAATCAGATGAACGATGGTATCATTCTTGCCAACGCTGGACATTTCTCCTGGGAAATGGACCTGGACGGACTTCGGCAGGAAGCTGCACATACCGAACGTCTTACAACAGATATCGAACAATTCACCCTTGCGAATGGCCGACGGCTCATGCTGCTTACCCAAGGTGAGATGCTTAATCTTGCAGGTGGAAGCGGAAATCCTGCCGAGACGATGGATCTGGGCTTGTCCCTCCAGGCTGCATCCCTGCTCTATCTTGTTCAGCAGCGTCAGCATCTAGTGAATGGACCACAGCCTGTTCCTCATATCGTCAACTCGGAGATTGCAAGCCAGATGCTGTACCATTTGAGCGAGAAAGCTGTTTAGATTGACATAAATGGTTCGATCAACAATGAAGGAGAATGGTTATGATTCAAACGAATCTTTGTTTTATCGGTGCCGGATTTCATGCAACGACCAATATCTACCCTTCTGCTGTAGAAGCAGGGGCTACCATCCAGGCCATCTCCACTCGCAGTATTGAACGTTCTCAAGCCGCTTTGCTGCGATATGGCAGCACAGGATCAGCATATGATAACGTAACTCTCATGCTGCAAAACGAAGACTGCAACAACGTTGTTGTGGTAGCTCAACCTCAGGATCAAACGTCTCTCGCCATGGAATGCATCAAGGCAGGCAAGAATGTCTATGTTGACAAACCCCTTGGCTGGACTGCCAGAGAAGCTGCAGAAATTGCAGATGCGGCCGAACAGGCTGGTGTTGTACTAATGGTAGGATTTATGAAACGCTATGCGCCTATATATATGAAATTAAAGGAACTGATTGATGGTGGTTCGATGGGTAAAACGCGTTCATTTCAGATGAAATTTGCTGTTGATAGTACTCCCTTTTGCAAAAATGAAGAACAGTTTATGAAGCTTGCTGCCATCCACATGGTCGATCTGATGCGTTTCCTCTTCGGCGAGGTACAGCAAGTGACGGGTACCACAGTCAAGGATGGGGAGCTTATTAATCAGAGCATCTCCCTGAAATTTGATAACGGTATCGTGGGCAGTGCCTACTTCGCTGGCATGAGTGCATGGTCACGCGAAAGCGAAAGTGTTCTGGTTACATTCGATCACGGTTTTGCGTCAGCAGATGAAATGAATACACTTACCGTTCATCACTCTCGCACCTCGGACAGCCTCGCCTGGAAGGCTCTTGAAGAGCAGGATACGGTCTATACTCCTTCCAGCTCTCCCATGTCAGGCGCATACCGCGATCTCTACCTTCGTGGATTTGTAGGTGAGATGGCGCATTTCATGTCATGCTGCCACAATCATCTGCTTCCGCATTCAAGCGGCAAGGATAATGTCGGAACGATGGCCCTATGTGATACCATCTTGTCTTCATTGGTCTAACATATAATTATTACTTTATAGCCTGAATCTTACATCAACCCGTTGTTTCGTATAGCGAAACCGGGTTTTTTCACTATACATTGCACCTTTTCATTAATCCGATATCCAGGGTTTATAATCCGAATCAGACATGGTATGCTTTGAAGAGAACATACACACATTTTAGGTACGTAGTGCTTAAATTGATACTATACACATAGCTGACGGAGGTGCAGATCAATGAAAAAAATCTCAACCGAGACATGCCCCAAACCCTATGGCTGCGCCGTAGAAGTTACACTTAGCGTTATTGGAGGCAAATGGAAAGGTGCCATTCTGTATCACTTGTTTTCGGGTTCCTTGCGCTTCAATGAACTCCGAAAGTTATTTCCCGACATTACGCAGCGGATGCTCACCTTGCAATTAAGAGAACTGGAGAGCAGCGGGATCGTACACCGGGAAATCTACCCTCAAGTGCCACCCAAAGTGGAATACTCACTTACGCCATTTGGGGAAACGCTCCGTCCAATCATATTCAGCATGCGGGACTGGGGAGAAACCTATACAAATGAAGTTGTCCAAGCCAAGTCACAGGAAGTATAGTGAACGCAAAAAAAGCTGATTCCTTCTCATAAGGGATCAGCTTTTTATAGTGTATTTCATAGGCGATCTTCCCGGCCAGTTTATAACCTTTCTACGGTCTGAATGGTCACGGTACGATTGCGCCCTTCTTCCTTCGCCTGGTACAGGGCTGTGTCCGCGAGATGGAACAGCTCCGTCGCTGAAGATGAATGCAGCGGATATTCGGCAATCCCTGCCGAGATCGTCACGGAGCGATCGATCGGCATGATACTTTCCTCAACCGATACACGGATAAATTCGGCAATCTGATAAGCGGTTTCAGCTCCGGTATGGCGGAGCAGCACGACAAACTCCTCCCCGCCGAAACGGGAACTCACATCCTGCGGCCGAACGGCCAACCTGATCAGACCTGCAATATGCTTCAGAACCTCGTCTCCAGCATGATGCCCGTACGTATCGTTAATGGATTTGAAGCGGTCGATATCCAGAACAATAATCGAGAATGGCGTCTGTTCATCAATCCATTGCTGAATGACCTCTTCAAATGTCCTGCGATTCGTCATGCCTGTCAGTACATCCGTTCTGGCATCATAGGTAAGCTGGTCCGTTTGCTTGCGAAAATTCGCCAATGCACCCAAAACCGTACGGGTTAGCAAATCAGCCTCCCTGTTCCAATGCGGTTTCATCGTTGGCAGGTCCACTTTGCCCTGATCCACCTGATTAACCAGATCGGCCAGATAGACAAATGGACTCGCCAATTTTCGCGCTACACGAATGACAATCAGGGTCAGGATGAGAAACGGAACCGAAGTATACAGCAATAACATGCGAATATGCTCATTCAACTGATCATACACGGTCTGGGTTGGAGATACGACCACGACCCCCCAATCGGTAGCAGGCACCTTCTGATACCCGGCAAGCGAATCTATGCCAGCCAGATTTTTGTACTGCTCCTTACCGGTTTGATTATCCAGCAGCTTGTGTACAATTTCATTTTTACTGATGTCCTCACCAATTCTTTTGGTATCTGGATGAAATAGAAGCGTGCCCTTGGCATCGACAATAAAAAAATAAGAACCATTGCTTGTCCTCAGCTGACTTCCAAAAGAGAGGTTCAGGATATTATTTTCCTGCAGATAAATGTTACCGCCAATGGTCCCCTTAAATTGTCCAGCTGCATCGAAGATCGGTTCACTGACAAAAACATTTCTGCGCTTCGTCCTTGGGGTCTGATAGGCTTCGGAAATATAAGGCGCCTTAAGCTCCATCGCTTTTTTGGCTGCATCAGATGAAACCTGCACCCCGACGGATAAACCCGAATACGGCGACATGCTGCGTACCAAACCCTTCTCGTCCACAAGGGCTACGGAGTTAAAATAGTTGCTGCTGCTTTGGATCAATTCCAGCGTCGAATCCAACTTTTCCGTATCTGAATAGTCCATCTGAGGAAAATAATCTGCAGCATATTTCAAGCTGTTCTGCATGGACTGAAATAGCGAATCCAGTGTCTGACTCATTTGAGCTGCGCTTGAATAATTAAGAGACAAGGTATTGTCAATGAGAGACTGCTTCTGCGTTGTGTAAGACGAAATAAACATGATAGTCAAGGTCATCAGCACCGAAATGGTGACCAGCCCACTTAGCAAGGCAGGAAGGCTGATTTTTTTATAGGTTCTCGCTTTTCTTCGCCATCTGGATGCTTTTTTCTTTGCGATCATTAGTGCTTTCCCCCGGATTTTCATGAAAAGGCATATTCTCTCTATTCTACACGAAAGTTGTTATGAATGTATTAATTTTGTATGAATATTTTACAGTTTCTTCAATTAAAATTGACAACTCCATGACTAACTTCATAAATCAGGCGTCTGTCTTCTTCTCCAGGATCAAAGCTCGTCCTCGATGATGTATCCTTCCCCAGGCTCCTGTTCCACAAACCCAGCCATATAGCGCGATTGGAACTCAATAGGAGCATCGCTGCCTACCAGAATTCGATTCTGTATCTCATCCTGCGTTTCCGTAGGTAGTACGAATGAACGTGTGTAATCAAACTGGTCAGCCATCGTTGCATATATCGCGTTTACAAGTCTGTCATTGCCCGCACGTCCGAATACATTCAACAGTATGCTTCCAGCCGATCGCAGCTTGCTTTGAGCCATGGTAAAGAAAGATCTGGAGGTAAACTGCTTCGGTGTTCCTTCTGCGGTAAATGCATCGATAATAATATAATCATATGTCCCAGGCGGTTCCTGCTGCAGCAGCTCCCGGCCATCTCCCACCATGACTTCACTGCCCACATATCCAAATAGCGTCTTGCTTAATTCAACCACTTCCTCGTCCAGCTCGGCGATCTTCACCTGGCGGTTTGACAGATAAGTCGAGAGCGTACCAATTCCGTGCCCCACTACAAAAACCTTTTCGTATTCAGGCGTATTGCGCTCCATTAGATGAACCATTGCCCTTGGGTATTCAAGCAGCATTCGTGAAGGCTCATCGAGATCCATGGCTCCCTGAACAGCCTCGTTCGAAAACTCCAAAATCCGGAAATGTCCCTTTTCCCCATAAAGCCTGGATGTATCATATACGGTTAACGCATGCTGCTCACTTATATTCCGATATAAAACTCTCACGAGCCGTACTCCTCCCAAGTTCCTTCCATTACATGCAAATAAACTATTTTTCATTATAACAATTCTCTATCGCCGTACTCCATAAAAATGAGAAAAAAACCGTTCACGGTTACCCGGAAACGGTTTTGAATAGCTTAAGAGAAGCTCACAAATTTTAATAATGACCAAACCCGAATATGGGAGTGGAGCAGGTTCGCATATTTTTCAGGAAAATCCCAACTTGTCCGTACAGTCAGGACCCTATGGCCTCATGCAAAGCTTTGACATATTCCACACCCAGATTGGAAAGAGAGGTGCTTTTGTGGCTGATCCAGCCCACATTGATCGATTCCTCGCACTCCAGCGGAACAGGAATGATCTCATTTCCGTTCAAATCAGCGCTGAGAACACCTGTTGAAATGGTATACCCATTCAGACCAATCAGTAGGTTAAACAACGTTGCCCGGTCATTGACCTGGATGCTCTTGGGATGGGATAACGTACTCAGAATCTCTTCGGAAAAATGAAAAGAGTTGTACTCCCCCTGATCAAATGACAGGTAAGGGTAGTCCTTCAGCTGCTCAATCGCCACAGATGCTTGCTTAGCCAGAGGGTTCTTCACACTGATGAAGATGTGCGGTTTGGCTATAAAGAGGCTTGTGAACACCAGACCGGCATCCTTTAACAATTTGTTAATCACCTTGGCATTGAACTCGTTCAAATACAGAATCCCAATTTCACTTCGCAGGCTCTTTACATCCTGAATAATTTCATATGTCTTTGTTTCCCGCAGTGCCAGCTCATATTCATCTTGACCATACTGCTGTACCAGACGCACAAAGGCATTCACGGCAAAAGCATAATGCTGGGTGGATACCGAGAAATGCTGTGGAGAAGGCTTGGCATTCAAGTAACGATTCTCCAGCAATTCTGCCTGCTCCACGACCTGCCGGGCATAACTCAGAAATTCCACGCCTTCTTTGGACAGCGAGATTCCCTTGTTTGTACGTTCAAAAATGGTAATACGCATCTCTTGTTCCAAATCCCGGATCGCGTTCGAAAGGCTCGGCTGAGAAATAAATAGCCGTTTGGCCGCTTCATTCATGGAGCCGCGCGTGGCAACTTCAATCACATATTTTAATTGTTGCAGAGTCAACGTGTTATTCCTCTTTTCGTATAGTTGGTTCTATTATATACCAAAAGAGTGTTCGCCTTAAACGAGACTTGCTGTTGGTCTGACGACAATTTCATTGACATCTACCTCAGCTGGTTGGCTAATTGCATACAAGATACTTTGGGCAATGGCCGATGCCGGGATGGAAATACGCCGATAATCCTTCATGAAATCACGCGCTCCGACATCCGTGATCGTCTCGGCAAGCTCCGATTCGGTTACCCCTGGAGAAACAAGTGTTACCCGAATATCCCCACCCACTTCCAGACGTAAACCCTCCGTGATCGCACGGACTGCGTATTTGGTTGCACAATAGACGGATGCTGTCGGTGTTACGGCATAGGCACCAATCGAAGCGATGTTAATAAATTGGCCAGCACCCTGCTTTCTCATGACAGGTAACCCCGCTGCTATCCCGTGAAGCACTCCCCGAATATTGACATCAATCATTCGATTCCATTCATCCACTTTTAAGGCTTCAAGAGGAGATAAAGGCATCAAACCCGCATTGTTGATAACCACATCCAGACGACCGTAGCGGGTTAGCGCCAGATCTACAATACTCTGCATTTCTTCCAGCCGGGTTACATCGAGTGCCTGAACCTCTACGGATCCACCCTCAGAACGGATGGAAGATGCGAGTGCATGCAAACGTTCGACACGTCTAGCTCCAATGACCACGTGAGCCCCTTGCTGTGCCAGCAATCGAGCCGTCGCTTCTCCAATTCCGCTGCTAGCTCCTGTAATGACAACGACTTTTCCTTTTACATTAAACATGTGAAATCCGCTCCTTTACCATTGGTTATTTTTATTTGTTTCTCTGTACAAAACCATGCCTGCGTGATATAAGATACCTTCTACAAAGTCTCCATCCGCTGTAAAACCCGTATCATCCACATATTCAATATGATCTCCTTCCACGACATAACGTCCTTGATATGCACTTTTCCTCTGACCTCTGGCTTCATCATATCGACCATTCGAGAGCAGTTCATGGCGGATATAACCATCCTTTGTCACCCACATGCCAACATAAGGGTGTCCATGTTCCGGTCTGTTACCTGATGGATTGTATTCCATTTCCCAACCTCCTTGCTGTTTTTCAAAAGCTTCAATTGCTTATCCTTATTATGTAGGAGATCATCTCACACCAGATAGAAGATTCCCCCAACAATCTTGCCTATTCCTCCAGAAGATTCTAGAATAAAATAAACCGATTCGAAAAAAAGGAGGTTGTATGCTCCATGACTTCATCACTACATATGGATGAGGATGTCACGTTTCAGATGCAGGAATTGGCTCATCTTATCGGCCGTTTTACCCTAAAAGACGGAATTCATTCCACGGCTATCCCTGCGCTCTCTTTGATTCGTGCCTCGGAGATATCTCAACCCATATATTCTGTTCAACAACCTGCTCTCTGCATTGTCGCTCAAGGATCTAAGTTAGTCATACTGGGCCGGGAGAGTTATACCTATGACGAGACACAATATTTGGTAGCTTCAGTAAACTTGCCTATTTCAGGACAAGTGGTTCAAGCTACTGCAGATAAGCCATATCTATGTATGCGACTTGATTTTGACTCTGGTCAGATTTTCGATCTGATACAAGACCCGACTGCTCTACAATTCAAACCGGACAACTCAACCCAACGTGGATTATTTGTCAGCTCTAACAAGGTCCCGCTTCTTGAAGCCATCATCCGATTGGTTCGGCTGCTCGATACTCCAGAAGATATTCCAATACTCGCTCCCCTGATTATCCGAGAAATTTTATATCGAATTATTCAGGATGAACACGGACATTCAATAAAACAATTTGCCGTTCAAAACAGCCACGCCCAGCACATCGCCAAGGTGATCGAAGTGATCCAATCCGAATATGATAAACCGCTGCGCGTGGACCAGCTTGCCGCCATGGTTAATATGAGCTCCTCCTCACTTCACTACCATTTCAAAGCCATCACCGCCATGAGCCCCATACAATTTCAAAAACAAATCCGGCTGCAGGAAGCCAGAAGTATGCTCATTGCCGGTTCAACTGATGCTGCCGATGCCGCATTTCAGGTTGGATACGAGAGCCCTTCCCAATTCAGCAGGGAATATGCCCGAATGTATGGTCTGCCACCAAAAAGCGATATCCAACGTCTTCGTCATGCGCTTCAAATTTGAGTGTTAATCGCAATCAAAAAGAACCCGCGTCGTCCAGACTGGGTTCTCGGGTGTAATGAATGTTATTGGGATGTTGCTCATCACGAAAACATGTTCTTTTTTTCAAAAGCCGACATCTGATTCTCTCCGGTTATAGGACACTCGTCAGGAAACAAGCTCCGCTTATTCAGCTTCTCATCGATAAAATCAACGACCTGCTGCAGCGAGGCAATCTGCGCTTCTATTTTCGTTCGATGGCTCACCAGCATCTCACGCTCTTCCGGGAATTCGTCCAGATTCGAATCCATTGACATGTGCAGGTAAGGCTTCATATCCTCCAGAGACATGCCTGTCTTCTTCATACAGGTAATGAGCTTCATCGTCTGAATATCCTCTTGACGGTATACACGATGCCTGTTCGCCTTCCGCGCCGCTCGTGGCAGAAGCTGAATCTTCTCATAATATCGAATCGTATCTTCCGATAACCCTGCCTTCTCCGCTGTTTCCTTAATGGAATATAGTGCCTCATTACTCATCCGCCTCAGCCTCCTTTGCCCTCATACCTTCATCTTACAACTTGGAGTCAGCTCCAAGTCAAGCCGGATCCAGCCCTACAATCAATCAACATGAACGTTCAAAATTCATTCGATCCAACTGCTTGACTTGGAGTCGACTCCAAATTATAGAATGAGCGCAGCACACAGATTCGTTCTGTAATTCCCAACATAATGGAGGTAACTATGAATAAACCAAACAAACTTCACACCGCGCTGATTACGGGCTCAACCTCAGGAATTGGCCTCGAGCTGACCCGTTCGTTATTGGCCGAAGGATGGCAGGTCATCGGCCTCAACCGTTCACCTTTTCCGGCAGAGCAAGGCGATATTCAGCATGCATTACGTTCAGGGCAGCTTCATTGGGTTCAGGCTAACCTGACCAACTACGAAAGTCTGAAAATCGCGCTCGATCAGATTAAACTCCAATTGGATACGATTGATGTCCTGTTTAATAACGCAGGGGGCAGTGCGGCAGAGCTTCGTTTTTCTGACCAAGGGCATGAAATGCACTTTGAACTTCAAACCATCGTTCCTTATATCATTTATATGGAGTTATATGATCTTATACGCAGGAGCACCTTCAAGACGGTTGTTAATACTTCAACGAGTGCATTCAGTATGGTCCGACAGTTCAACCTGGACATTCTGGAACGTCCAACCGAATTCAAAAAGCTGTTTGGTCCATATGCCACCTCGAAGCTTGGCCTCTCCTTATGGACACGCGAGGCGGCTGAGGCGGCGAAGTCAGATGGCATTCGTCTTCTGAGCGTAGATCCTGGAGGTAACAATACTTTACGCGGCAGCAAAAAATCCGGTTTGCCCTTTTACATCAAGCCTGTCATGAAACTGTTCTTCCCTCCTCCAAGTCACGGTGCTTCGTTACTGTATAGTGCCGCATTCTCACAGACCAATCATGAATCAGGTACGTTTCTGATTAAAAATAAACCGACTGAACTTCGTTTCAAAGAGCAAGGTCCCTTCATTTTGAAACGGGTACATGAAATTTACGAGCAAGAGTTTCTATGTTCAATACCTGCAGGAAGTGGAAATCAAAAAAGCGATTAACAACTGGAAATACTGTACTTTGGCAAGTAACATTCTCCCCGTGTCACCACGGGGGTTCTCTCCATTTCAGTTTTGTTCCCTGTCAAATCACTCTTCCTCCAGGCCATCCATTAAACTTCGAGTATCCAACTGCTCGTAGAAACGAGTCAAATCCAGCACAAATCTCTTTAAAAATTCAAGCTCCATTTTGTTATATTCGCCCAGAAAACGGAGGAATTGATTTTCAATCTTTTCGTGCAGATCGGCATGAACGTGAAACAGCTTTTTACCTGGTGAGGTTAATCGGAAATAAATCTCCTTTTTGTTGTCATTTAACTGTGTTTTTCGAAGCCATCCTTGCTTCAGCAGTTTATGGGCCACTTTGGAGGTGTTCCCTTTGCTGAGCTCCATTCGTTCAGCTATGGAAGTCAGATTAATGGGTTCGTGTTCCCCAATACACGCAATCACATGCACATCCGTCATGTTCATAGCTGCGTCTGATGACAGAGTCTCGCGAATAATATTCATGAAGAATAGATTTTCCTGGTCATCCTTTTGTTCTTTTTGATGCAAAAGCTTAATAAACAATCCATAAATGTAACGCAGATCTGTCTGTTCCTGATCCATAGTTTTCCCAACCTTTTCTTCTCTCGGTAATTATGCAAGCTAGGCTTGAGTAACTTATATTATACACCGAGTTTGTTTCAATGGAAACAATATAATCAGAATTAGTACGATAATATCAACCTCCTGTTCCGGGACTACAACAGGGTAAGCTTTTGTTCAGCGGAAGTGCGCGACTTGGGTTTCGGTGTTTTGTCGAAGTACCCCATATGCAGCACACCGACGATTCGCTCATCTGTCTTCACGCTCAAACCCTCGCAAAAAATGGGGGAATGAATGTATTCCATCGTGGACCAAATCATACCTAAGCCCTTTTCCCAGGCAAGTAGTTGAAAATTCTGAATAACGCAGCTTACAGCCGCATAGTCTTCTTCCTGCTTATGGTGATCCTTTTCATTCTTCATTACCACAATAAGATGCGCAGGCATGCGGCTGAACTTATTTTTCAGCGCCTGCTGCAGTTTGCCGGGCATCAACTTCATCAATTTCATGTTTTGCACCGATTCAAGCATCAGACTGGCCACATGTTCTTTTGCTTCTGCACGCTCCGCGAGAATAAAACGCCAGGGTTCTCGCATGCCATGATTAGGTGCCCAGACCGCATCATTAAGCAATTGAATAATTAAATCTGTGGACACCGGTTGTGTATTGAAGCTGCGGATACTTCGTCGAGAGCGAATCGTATCGGCTATTGTCATATGAACTTCCTCATTTCCGAATAAGTATGTATACCGCTTTTATATTTTGTTTCTCACGAAACAATATTAGGGTACTATGAAATGCTAGCAACGTCAATCCTTATGTTTCAAGCCACAAACGAGCAAATGCCAGAAGCGTCTTCCTTCATGTCTTAAGAGTTTGTGGCACAGACAAGCCATGGATCTCATCTCCCCCTGCCCTTTCATAATATCCAGGCCCTGCTTCATACATGTATGAATGACGACCAGGTCTGCATCAGCATGATCTGAACTGGAGGGATAAACGAATGACAAAAGGATCACAATCTAACGGTAAACCAACCTTTGTTCCACAACCAATCCGAAGAGACGGGGCAGGCGGGCCTGATTTGGGTCCACGTGATGTCATGAGAGACCTTGAAAATCCGGATATGCTGGTTCCACCTGCAACGGATGCAGGACTGCTCCCCAATCTGAAAATGTCCTTTTCCGATACACATATGCAGTTAAACCATGGCGGATGGTCACGCGAGATTACAGTACGCGATCTGCTCATAGCCACGACTCTGGCTGGGGTCAACATGAGTTTGACTCCAGGCGGCGTACGGGAACTCCACTGGCACCAGCAATCCGAGTGGGCTTATATGATCTGGGGAACGGCAAGAATCACATCTGTTGATCAGGAGGGCCGGAATTTTATCGCTGATGTCGGACCTGGGGACCTGTGGTTCTTTCCCAAAGGCCTGCCCCATTCCATTCAGGGACTGGAAGAAGGCTGTGAATTTTTGCTCGTTTTTGATGATGGTTCCTTCTCCGATCTCAACACGTTATCCATTTCAGACTGGTTCGCGCACACCCCTGCAGAGGTACTATCTGTCAATTTCGGAGTACCCGAATCTGCATTTCAGTCCAGGCCGACAGATCAGATTTATATTTTTCAGGATCAGGTTCCAGGTTCACTCGCGAGTCAGGAGATTCCTTCACCCTATGGTACAGTCCCCTTTTCATTCAAACATCGTTTGCTGGCTCAGGAGCCGCTTATAACGCCGGGAGGAAGTGTACGCATCGTGGATTCCATCAACTTCCCGATCTCCACAACCGTCGCTGCTGCACTGGTCGAGATTAAGCCTGGTGGTATGCGTGAATTACACTGGCATCCGAATGCGGATGAATGGCAGTATTATCTTACGGGACAAGGAAGAATGACGGTGTTCGGCGGCAATGGTACGGCACGCACATTCAATTACAGAGCCGGGGATGTAGGGTATGTTCCTGTAGCCATGGGACACTATGTTCAAAACACGGGCAGCGATACCTTATGGTTTTTGGAGATCTTCCGAAGTGACCGTTTTGAAGATATCTCATTGAACCAATGGATGGCACTTACACCTCGTGAACTTGTCCGCGACAATCTGAACGCTCCAACGGAGCTGCTTGATGCCCTGCGCAAAGTGAAATGGCCTGTCGTTTAATTTCATATGTACCTCTATCAAATAGTCCCAAACGGGGTAATTCTCAGAGAACTACTATACGATAGGAGGAATATGATGATGAGAGCCGTTACTTTTCAAGGGACCAAGGATATTCAGGTAAAGCAGGTTGAAGATCCAAGACTGCAACAAAAGGATGACATTATCGTTCGTATTACTTCTACAGCCATATGTGGATCAGATCTTCATATTTACCAGGGAGCATTACCCGCTGAAAAGGATTATGTCATCGGTCATGAACCGATGGGGATCGTGGAGGAAGTCGGTCCTGAAGTGACACGTGTAAAAAAGGGGGACCGCGTGGTCCTGCCTTTTAACATTTCTTGTGGCGAATGCTTCTATTGCAACCACGACATGGAAAGCCAATGTGACAATTCCAACGGTAACCCGGATATTCACACCGGTGGTTATTTCGGATTTACGGAACGGTATGGCAATCACCCTGGTGGTCAGGCGGAATTCCTGCGTGTGCCATACGGAAATTTCATGCCGTTTGTCATTCCGGAATCCTGTGAATTGGAAGACGAAGCCTTGCTGTTTCTATCCGATGTTCTTCCTACCGCATACTGGAGTGTCGAAAATGCCGGCGTTAAACCTGGAGATACGGTAACCGTACTCGGCAGTGGGCCCATTGGCTTGATGACCCAGAAGTTCGCCTGGATGAAAGGCGCGAAGCGGGTTATCGCTGTTGACCGCCTTCCATATCGCCTCGATAAAGCCAAGCGTATGAATGATGTGGAAACCTTCAATTTCGAAAATTATGATGATATGGGCGCACATATCCGCGAGATTACGGGTGGCGGTACCGATGTGGTCATCGACTGTGTCGGCATGGACGGCAAAAAATCCACTTTGGAGGAAATCGGACAGAAGCTGAAGCTTCACGGTGGTGCCCTGAGTGCCATTGAAATTGGTATGAAAGCCGTACGCAAATTCGGTACATTCCAGCTTACAGGTGTGTACGGTTCGTCCTACAACATGTTCCCACTGGGCAGTATGTTTGAACGCAACATTAATCTTAAAATGGGACAGGCTCCTGTCATCCACTATATGCCTGAATTGTTCCGCAAGATTACAGCAGGTGAATTTGATCCGACCGAGATTGTCTCCCATCGCATTGCGCTGGAAAATGCCAGTGAGGCGTATCGGATCTTCAACGATCATGAAGACGAATGTACCAAAGTTGTGCTGAAACCTTAATGTAGGAGCATGAGTACAGCAATAAGGCAGATGCCCTTGTACAGGTCATCTGCCTTTTGTGTTGTTTATTCATGTGCCAGACTGGATGAAAATGGGTACCCTTGTTGCATCTCTTGAACTATCTCGCTTTTGAAGCCTGAATAAGTACACTCTCTCCCCCGAAGCTTGACAGCTTATTCGGTACTGCCTCTTCGAACCGGAAGAACTTTTTAATGACCGAAGGTGCACATAGCATGCTTGCTTCAAGCTCCCGTACATCCGCTTCAGGCAGTCCGGCACGCTTGCACCAATCTTCAAAGAGGAAGGTTTTCTCGAAGGAAACCATCGCTTCCACGCGATATTCCGCCACTTCCATCATTCGAATCCACTCCGACTTGCGCCATGCACGAACATGACTGGGATCGCGGCGCTTCTCTACTTCATTGTAGAATTGATCATATTCATCACGCTCCGGTGCCACGTTGTCTATCAGCAGCAGTCTTCCGCCTGGTTTCGTTACCCGGAACGCCTCCGTTAGAAAAGAAAAAACATCGGGAAAATGGTGCGCAGCGATCCGGCAGGTGACGATATCGAAGACATCATCTTCGAAGGGTAAATGCTCCGCATCTCCCGGTACAAAATTCACGTTCTGATGACCGCTCTCCCTAATAAAGCGTTCAGCCACCTGGAGCATCGGCTCTGTCAAATCCAAAGCCGTTACCTGCTTAACAAGAGGGGCCAGTGCACACGCAACATGCCCTCCTCCCGTTGCTATATCAAGTACATGCATATCAGGACTTGCCCCAGATGAAGCCACCAGCACATCCAGATCCTTGCCCTTGGCATGCAGGGGACTGGTCACATACTTCTCGGCATTTTTGCCGAATTGCTGCTGCACTTGTCCTTTCATTCCGTCATGAGTCATACTGCTTCCTCCTTGCCTAATGTTCCGATAGATGAAACATCGTTTCAAAAGTAAAATTATTGTAACTATTTTAGCACAGATCAGGGCCAAGCGAAAATAAAAAGCATTCCCTGAATGAAGCCACTCAGGAAATGCCTTGGTATTGTTACATGAGAACACTGCTTATTTTACAACCGTTGGTGACTTTTTCCACAATCCCAATATCAGACCCGAGATTACTGCACCGATCGCAACGGCCAGCAGGAACAGCAGAGCATGGTTAGCCAGTGCTGCTACGAAAATTCCTCCGTGCGGAGCCGGTACGTTAATGCTCCAGAGCTGTGTCAGTCCGCCTGCAACGGCCGAACCAATGATACAGGATGTCAGTACACGCAGCGGGTCTGCCGCAGCGAATGGAATGGCACCTTCAGTAATAAAGGATAATCCGAGCACATAGTTCGTTAAGCCGGATTTGCGTTCTTGTTCCGTGAATTTGGTTTTAAAGAACGTGGAAGCCAGAGCGATGGCCAGAGGTGGCACCATCCCGCCTGCCATTACGGCCGCCATCCAGGCACCGTCCGTATTGCCGCTTGATGTGAATACACCAATGGCAAATGTATAAGCTGCTTTGTTGAACGGTCCACCCATATCAATGGACATCATGCCGCCAAGCAATAATCCAAGCAATACAGCATTTCCTGTTCCGAGATTTCCAAGTGCATCTACAAGCCACGTGTTAAGCGAGCCAAAGATCGGATCGAAGACATAGTAACTGATTGCACCAACAATGAGCAATCCGAGTACAGGATACAGCAGAATGGGTTTCAGACCGTCAATGGCTTTAGGCAAGCCTCTGAGCAGCTTACGCAAACCGATAACAACATAACCAGCAAGGAAACCGGCTGCAAGTCCGCCAAGGAAACCAGCATTGGAGTTCACGGCCATCAATCCACCAACCATACCTGGCATCAGGGCTGGACGGTCACCAATACTCATTGCGATAAATCCGGCCAGTACCGGAATGAGGAAGTGGAATGCACCCGTTCCGCCGCCAATCGTCTGCAGCAGCTGGAAGAGAGGATTATCCTCGCCCGCAAGCTGTTCGATCAGGAACGAGATCGCAAGGAGGATTCCTCCACCCACGACAAACGGAAGCATATGTGAAATCCCGTTCATCAGATCCTTGTAGATCTTGCTGCCTACGCTCATTTTGCTCGCACTCGCTCCGTCTTCCTTCACATTGCTGCCGCCTTGGCTGCGATAGATTGGAGCATCTCCATTCACCGCTTTGCGAATCAGCTCTTCAGACTTACGAATTCCGTCGCTTACCGGTCTTTGAAGTACCGGCTTACCGTCAAACCGGGCCATCTCCACATTTTTGTCTGCCGCGACGATAACCCCTTTGGCACGAGCAATCTCATCTGCGGTCAAAACACTCTGTGCTCCCTCAGAACCATTGGTCTCTACACGGATATTAATGCCCATTTCCTGAGCTTTCTTCTTGAGTGCATCCTCAGCCATGAAGGTATGTGCAATTCCCGTTGGACATGCTGTAACAGCTACGACGAAATCTTCTGAATTCTCATTACCTACAATGATGCCAGGAGTTTGCTGCGGTGCAGAACCCGATTCACTTGCAGCTTTTGCAGCCTTTTCGGCTTTCGCTTTCTCCTTGGCAGCTTCTTTCTCCGCTGCTTCCTCCTGTTTCGCATCAAATAATGCACTTACTTCTGCAGGTGTATCCGTACTCATCAGTTGAGCAATGAAATCGCTATCAATCAGCAGCCTGGAAAGAGCAGCGAGTGTACGAAGATGGGTATTACCTGCACCTTCAGGAGCAGCAATCATGAAAAAGATATGAGCCGGCTCATCATCAAGCGCTGCAAAATCCAATCCATTTTTGCTTTTTGCAAATACTACAGTTGGTTCATTCACTGCAGATGTCTTCGCATGGGGCATGGCAATACCGCCGCCAATTCCTGTGCTGGACTCTGCTTCCCTTTTATAGATCATTTCCTTAAACAGAACTGGATCGTTAATGCGTCCACTTTTGTTCAGACTTGCAATGAGTTCATCAATTGCTTCATCTTTGGTTGTGGCTTGCAGGTCCATGATCATCGTTTCCTGGATCATCAGGTCTGTTATTCTCATCTGTTACACTCCCCTTGAGTTCAGTCGGCCTGCGCTTGTCAGGCCGAATTAATAAATTACAAATGGCTTGCCTCTGAAATGTCGATCTACAATTTGGTGATGGTAACCTCGTCTCGAAGCTCTTCAATGAATTCGCGTGTAGCAAGATCATCCGAGAAAGCCGTCGCACTTCCGGAAGCGACTCCCGTACGGAAGGCTTCAAGGATGTCACTATTTAATACATAAGTGCCTACGAAACCTCCGATCATGGAATCTCCAGCCCCAACCGAATTTTTCACCGTTCCTTTTGGCACACTGGCGTGGTACACATCCGATCCCGTAATCAACAGGGCTCCATCTCCAGCCATGGAGATTAATACTTGCTTGGCCCCTGCTTCCAGAAGTTTGCGACCGTACAAGACCAGCTCTTCCCGAGTTTCAATAGTAACCCCGAAAAGTTCAGCGAGCTCGTGATGATTCGGCTTCACCAGCAATGGCTTATGCACCAGTGCTTCCATTAATGCCGGCCCAGTGGTATCAATGACAAACTCTGCACCCGTCTGCTTGCAGACCTGAATGAGACGATCATAAAAATCAGTTCCCAGGGATGGCGGAATGCTACCCGATAGAACGACGATATCTCCCATTTGCAGCGAGGATAGTTTCTGCAGCAGTTGTACTGCTTCTTCCTCACGAATGACTGGGCCAAGACCGTTAATTTCTGTCTCGTCTCCATGCTTCAACTTGATATTGATCCGCGTATCATCCGCAATGGTAACAAAATCAGTCTGTATCTCATCTTCCTGCAGCTTGTCATTAATGAAACGACCTGTGAATCCACCAAGGAATCCAATCGCCGTGTTACCTGCTCCCAGCTGATTCAGCACACGTGATACATTGATGCCTTTACCACCTGGAAGCTTCAAATCCCGATTCATGCGATTCAAACCGCCGAGCTTCAGGTCATCCACTTCCACGATGTAATCAATGGAAGGATTAAGTGTTATCGTATATATCATTGTTATCCCTCAATTATTTTAGTTTTCTGCTCTATTACGGCTCGCCAGTGCTCTGGCATCTGCTCGGTAATCAGATCTGCCTCCTCCAGCTCAAACAACTTGGCAAACGTAATTTCACCGATCTTGCTGGAATCTGCCAGCACGTATGATTTCCCGGACAATTGATGCGCCCTTCTCTTAATCAAGGCTTCCTCCGGGTCAGGAGTTGTATACCCCATCTCGGGATCCACACCGTTGGTTCCAAGAAAACATTTATCAAAACGGAAGTTGTCCATATTTTGTAATGCAATACTTCCGATGACGGCTTTGGTATGGATTTTCATCATGCCACCAAGCAAATAACTTCGAATCCGCTTGCTAACGAGCGCTTCCACATGGGATAGACCGTTGGTCACCACGGTTACGTCCTTGGCTTCAATATAGGGAATCATGGCCAGCGTCGTCGTACCCGCATCCAGATAGATACAATCGCCATTTTCGATCTCCTGAGCAGCCAAACGAGCAATCGTCACTTTTTGTTGAATGTTTTTGGATGTTTTCTCTTCCATGCCTGGCTCGAGCGTCTTTTCGTTCATCAGTGCTGCCCCGCCATGGATGCGTTTCAGCATCTGACGGCTCTCCAAGTCAATTAAATCGCGTCTTATCGTTGATTCGGACGCACCCAGCACGTCGACAAGTTCCTGTAATTTAACTATCCCTTGTTGATGTAAGCGCTCTATAATTGCAGCATATCGTTCTTCAGTCAGCATCTTCATTCCTCCAACTGCTTCTATAGTAACATAAATTCCTCAAAAAACAATCATTTTCGTTCAAAATAATTTATAAACCTTCAGAAACTTGCATCTTTCGACTTTTGTACTCCATTATCTCCCATAATATTAACTAAAACGATCACAATCATCCAATACTAAAATCCTATATCTGTGTCTCTGTATCTTACCAAGGCTATCCCTTGCCTTGTTACATCAAAAAATCCTGCAGCCGTTCATCGCATGCAGGATCATCAGAGGCATTACTGGTTTATTCCCGGTTTGGGTTTAAGCCATTTTCCATTTTCATTTATAAACGCACCCTTGAAACGCCCCATTTCGAGCTGTTCAATCAGCTTCTGCTCATCGGTAGCCAGAATCTCAGCGAGTTGTTCAGAGGTGTAATAATCATTGGGGTCATAATCCAACCAGAGTGGAACCGCCGTATCATACAATTCCTTAATCATATTCTCAAACGATTGTCTTCCCAGATCCTCCATATCCTTATAAAACTGCAGAGGATGAGATACCATATTTCGAAAAGACTTGTTCTCCAGGTTCATCCAAAGTGTATTACAAGCTTGTACACTCATATAATTTTGCTCGACATCGAAGAACTGAATATCTTCAATCTTCATGTATTTCTCCTGAAATGCAGCAATCTTGATTATGGGTACACCCCGCTTGCGTGAAGCTTTCTTCAGATGAGCTCTAAACTGTTCGTAGGTCATTTCTTTCATCCACTTACACCTGCCCTTTACATGTTCCATTCGACATTTTACAACAAAACCATGCAGAGTGTAAGTTCTCCTATAAAATAAACAAACCGCACAGCAGAAACTCACTGTACGGTTAGTAATGTGGCTATAATAAGGTTGGTTCAGCTGGGAACGATGCTTTTTACCCAGGATGCTGTGAACTCCCGCTCATCGTAATCAAAAAATTGCTGTAAGATCGTCTCCCGATCATCCAAAAACAGCTGGTCCGCTATGGCTGACACCAGTTTAGGAACTGCGCTTTTGGTGCCCGAGATGGCAGAAGCGGACAGACCACAGCTTGCAAGGGCAGAGTAATTGAAAACAAACAGCCCGTGCAGCTGTGACTCGCCTGCTTCACTTCGGCTCGTCATCGCAAATCCGGAAGTAAGGAAGGGATGTGCATCCAGCAGCTCATTGCGCTGCTCAGCCGGCGCTTCATAACAATCCGCCCAACGAGCAATATGACTTTCCACCAGTTTGAGTTCCGGCCGCAATGCGGGATCACTTAGCAGCCCCGTACTAATCACCAGAAAATCAAAAGCAAATTTCCCCTTGGCTGTTGTCACTACGGCTCCATCCTCGTTTGCTTCCACACCGAGCCAGGGTGAATTCAAATGCAGTTCAAAGCCCGGCCAGGCTGCTGCCCGGTTGAAGGTATCATTGGTTGGAGGTTGATTGTATTGAAAAAAGTGTGAAATTACCGCATATTTATCAGCTGCCCCTAATGCATGAAAACGTTCAATCATCCCGGATTGCTCCATCTGGCGTATGGGATTGACACTTGGAAGTTGTGCTCGCCGCACAAACACATGTGCTTCAGCAACTCCTGCAGCAAGCGCAAAACTTGCATTATCAAAAGCGGAAGCTCCTCCCCCTAATACGGCAATTCTTTTGCCGCGCAACCGCTCAAAATCAATAGCCTCGGAAGTATGAGCATACAGTTCTCTCGGCAGTCGTTCTGCAATCATGGAAGGTACGTGCCATTCTCCTCCTCCCTGTATGCCGGTAGCCAGCACGACCTTTCGCGCCAGCAGCGTGCCGGAATCGACACCGGAACCCTCCACATGAAGTCGGTGAATCCCCTCAGATGCGGGTTCAATCAATTTTAGCTTTACTTCATTGATTACAGGCAGATTCAGCACGTCACGATACCACCGCAAATAATTCATCCAATCCCCGCGTGGAATCTTGTCCACCGCTTCCCAACCTTCCAGTCCAAACTGTGCCTCCCACCAGGAACGAAAGGTTAGGGATGGAATACCCAGATCAATGGACGTCAGATGTTTAGGAGTACGCAGGGTCGTCATACGGGCGTATGTTTCCCAAGGCCCTTCCAGTCCGGCTTTATTTTCGTCAATAACCAAAATGTTAGAAATCCGCTCACGCAGTAGGCCAAAAGCTGCTCCCAGGCCGCTCTGTCCTCCTCCTACAATAATCACGTCATATACATGACCCTCATCATGTTCCATGGAACGCACCCAGTTTGCACCGCCATAGGCCAAATATGCGAGATCTTCTTTTACTCGTTGATTCAAAGCTTCCAGGCTCATGATCCCCAACCCTTTCAAGATACATTAATCGATTTCGATTCAATCCCAGCCATACGTTAAGTTGATGTCATATTTAACTCGTTTTTCAGTGCTATCGCTGCATCTGCGACATTTATATTAGCGTTAGTATATGGGTTGCATTTACTTTTTTGAATATGACGGAAGCTTTATTGTCATCCAATCTAAAAATAGCTAACATGCTTGTTGACCGTTACGAAATACACCCTCAAATAAATGTTGGCCGTTACTGAAAGTTGGATGTCATCGTTATGACCAAGGCGTACATATATAAAAAAGACCCGGGTATTGCTTCCGGATCTGTCTGTCATTCATAAGCAGTATTCATTTATTTGCTTGGTTAGTGATTAATCAATTACTAAACATTAAAAAATGTAATTTACTTTTTCTGAAGCTGTGTAATGGTTTCAGCAATTCCTTCTGCGAAAGGCGTCGCCTGCACAGGACCAATGTTGCGTTCATACTTCTGTCTGCTTAAGACGAGTGGCTCCTTGGTTAGGTATAACATCTCTACGACTTCCTTCATGACCGGCACCCCCAGCCCAATCAGGGACAGTCCTATTTTCCCAAGTGCCATGACTGGTTTCGTTACACCCGCCGACCTCTGTGCGATCCTAACGATCTCTTTGCCTGCAATAATGCCAGCACCGGGTATATTCCAGTTCTGATTGTAGGAGTTCTCCCTGCTTGCCAGTTCCACTACCATAACCGCTGCATCAGGCAGATAGATATATTCCCGTGGTGTTTCCATATTGCCGATGAAAAAAGCCATTTTCCCCTTAGCGATCGATTCAAGTGTTGATCCCAGGTAAGAGGCTTCATTCGCGGTCGGACCATAATAATCAGGCAAACGTACAATCATGACTTGTGCTCTGGACCACCTGCTGCTGAATAACATCTGCTCGTAGGCGAGTCTTGTTTTTCCTTTGCGGGTATGCGGCTGCTTCGGATGTTCTTCCGTTACTTCGTTCATTTGCCTTCTCCCGTATGGGTAGATCCCATCAATGACCACCACTTTCAGACTCAGCTGTTCAGCTGCCTTCATAACGGATTCACCCAATGGTAGGAGTCTGCTCTCCATCTCATGGTAAGGCACGTTGGCACAGTGGAACATCACATCCGCATTCTGGGAAGCAGCGACTATTTCATTTGGGTTAAATGCATCACCCACAGCGAGCTGGAGATGATCTGGGAAACCCAGCTTTGCTGCAAGCTGTTCCAATTTGTGCCGTGAACGTCCATAAGCAACCGTTGCGATCCCCCTCTTAATCAATTCCTGTGTAATGGCAGCACCCGTTCCGCCTGTTGCACCAATAACAATTGCCTTTTTCATCTCCATACATCCTCTCACTCATTTAGTTATTGATCAATTACTCACAACTTCTGAACACAATATAACGCATATTTAGTGATTGATCAATAACTATTTTTGAAAAAGGGCATTTACCCTTCCTATCTCTCTTTGAGCTCAGGCATATCTAGGGCTATCGAGACATTGCATAACATGCCGATCGCCAGGAAAACCAACGTTCTTTGCTTCGCTTCGGCAATGCCAGCATGGCTAAAAGCATTCAGAACCATGGTTCTCACTTCACTGAACCCTTTCTGCATCGCTTGACGAATTACTTCTTCCTGAATGGTCTGAGCTTGCATCTGAAGCAGGATTTCACTTTGGTGTGATTCCAGAATCTTCTCGTATGCGTCTATCAATTCGCGCTCCAGTTGATCCGATGCTGCTGTTTCTACAACCTGTCGAAATGAATCAATGACTCGCGTCCATGATACTTCCAGTGCAGACAGCAGCAGGGCTTCCTTCGTTTTGAAAAAGCGAAAAATATAAGGCTGCGAAATCTGCGCCCTCTCCGCCACTTGTGCTGTCGTTGCTCGGTAGTATCCGATTTCTGCAAATACGTCAATTGCCGCTGAGATAATGTCGTTCCGCCGATTGACTGATGCAGTGCTATCTTTAGCCATGAACATCACACCTCTTATCCCTGTTATTAATTGATCAATAGCTAAAAGTATATAGGATAGCCGTAATCATTGCAAAAGTTCAATCTCTTCCCTTTTTAAGCCTGTCCGGATTATAACCATAGGTTTACCTAAACCGGCTGATGAGATAACTGCTATTCACATCCCCCACCTGTTGGCAGCCTCCATGACACTTGCCTCGCCACTTTTCTAGCTCATGATTTCCTTTATCCGTATCTGAATGCAAAAATTACTTGTCAGTACGCCTAGTAACCATTTTTTTCATTCAAGCCCAACAAACCCGCAGACGCTGGCTCAGGCCGCTGCAGGTTGTTGAATGATGTTCAGTCGGATCCGTACGATGCAGTACAAAACCGCTAGTTCACTGATGTAGGAGATTATTCAGTCTCATATCTGGAGTAAGCTTGGGACAGCTGTTGCAATATCCATGAGTATGATCTCCATCGCCCACCTGATACGCCAGACAGCAATAACGACGAATATAAAGCAGCGGTCCCTTCCACTTCGAATGTTCGAAAGGTTGAAGCTGGATGGCAAAAGGGTTGGTTTCGAAGGGCTTAAACCACAAGTCCCGATCCTGTTCGATCCGATTCAGCCTTGGCTCCGTTAACCGACCCCACTGGCCTCTCACCAACCGGACATAGAGCTGTTGCACATTATGTGCAACCAAGCTCCACATGACCTTCGGGTTTGCCTCTGTCACCTCGGATACTGATTGAAAAAGCTGGTCCAAGTGCTGCTTTAATCCATCCTTAAGAATGTCTAGTTCTATTCTCCGCAGATCCGGATCTTCGCTGCCTTGCAGCGAAGCATTCTCCAATATAGTTCGGTATCGCATCCCACCTGATCCGTTTAGTTCAAACCGCACCATCTCGTCAACTATACTCAATCGGGCATCGTACAGACTGAAGGCAGAGATCACCGCCATCACAAATACCGAATAACGCTTGGCAAAAAGTGTACCAACGGCAATGGCCCCTTTTCCCCTCAGTTTAAGTCCCTGCTGAATGGCCTGTTCATGCAGGATTAACATCCGCTTCTCTTTGTCCAGCAAATCCTTTGCACAGAAAGGATATAGAGAATCTTCACGCATATCTCCGATTGAGGTTACGAAAAAGTTCCGTAATGTGTCCGTCATTTCCAAATGGTCAGAGTCTCGGATACTTTCCATCTACTCAATCATTTTCTGAACTTCGTCTATAATTTCACTTCGGCCAATTACTCCCCATCCCTTGAACAACCAGAAAGAGTCTGTCTCATAGACCTGATCTGCCTGTACGGCCGGAACCTGCTTCCAGAGCGAGCTCTCGCTCATGCTGTTCAGATAATCCTGTCCGTTAGGATCAACTTCAAGAACGACGAAGTTTGCATCAATATCAGAAATTTTCTCCATGGAAAGATCTTCACGTTGTTCAGATGGTGTCACAGCAGTAGGTTCAAACCCCAGATCATGATACAGGAGCGTGTTGGTGGGGTGTCCTTTTGCCGCATAGATTTGCAAATTCTTCTCTCTTACCCGCAAGTAAGCGAGTTTTTTCTGATCCAGCTGCGCGATCTTCTCCTTTAATTGAACAGCCCGTTGCTCCACTTCGCCCATTTTCTCCTTAGCCAGATCCACCTTGTCGTACATTTCTGCAATTGTCAACAGATCCTGAGTCCAGTATGTGGTGTCATCTTCATAATCCATCCATTCATTGCCCAGTACCACGGTTGGAGCAATCTTCTCCAGCTGTTCATATGTATTTTCAGCCGTTCGACTCTCAATGAGAATAACATCCGGGTTGAGAGCAACGATTGCCTCCAGATTCGGACTGTCCGCTGAGCCTACCGTAGGAACTCCTTCCAGCTGGTCTGCAAAATAAGGCAGGTAATCTCCGCCGTAGCGTACTTCCACATTGACGCCTGCAGGTTTCTCGCCGATGGCGAGCATATGATCAATATAAGCCGCGGACAAAACAACAATACGTTCTATCTTTTTTGGCACCACCGCTGTTCCTTTCAGATGCTGAATCGATTGTGTGTCATTCTCTTGTGCGGATGTGCCCTGATTGGATTGGGCTGCTTCCGGTGACTTGCCACATGCGCTCAAAACAAGTATAAGAAATACCGAAAATATAAAAAAACTCTGTCTTAACATCTGTAATAGATCCCCTCTTCTATTTAATAATAATAATAATAATCATTATCACTATGATAGAAAAAGGGAATCCCTCTTACAATGGAATATCTCACCTTCCTTGCTTGCAGCATATCACCTTACCGAAATTCCAACCTGGTTGGCTACATAACGCATGGCCCACATCCGTCCGGCAGGTCCCAGTGTTTTGAAGAACATATCGCCTGCATCGTAAACCCGCCCCTCTTTCACTGCATCCAGTGCCAGCCAACGTTCCGATTGTTGCAATTGTCTCCACCTGGTACTCGCTTCCGCAGTTGGATCGATCATGACAAAAATATGATCTGCCTTGAATAATTCCAAACGGTCAAGATCAGCTTCCATAACCCATTTCTTCATCGGAAAACCATCAGGTAAATGGAATGACAAATCATTATAAAGCAGAGCCCCTGTCTGGTTCGTCTTACCATACATCCGGTAGAACGCAGCGGTTATTCGTATAAACATCGCGCTTTGGGGTCCCCATCTGGATTGCATTTTCCGGTGCAGAAGTTGCCTCAAGTCGGCATGTTGCTCCACCCAGCGTTCCGCCTGCTCCGCGCGCCCCAGAATATCTGCCATTTCCACAAGTCTTTCACCAACGTCGTTTGTGTGTTTGATCATGGCGGTCGGTGCAATATGATGCAACGCTTCATCCGGTGCGTAGCGATCACTCGTAAGAATTAGATCCGGTTTGACCTGTCTCAATCGATCATAGTTTCCAGTCAGTCGGTCTAGTTGAATATCTTCTGGAACGTTGGTATCCAGTTCAGGAACCCTTGTGTGACGTAAAACCCTTTGATTATAGGATAAGATGGTCACAGGCTTAAGCCCCAACGTAACGATATAATCGTCCAGCCCATAATATAAGGTGGCAATTCGGTTCACTCTCTTTTTCATATACATTGTCGGAGCAACACCCTCGGATTTTTTGAATATGCGACTGAAATAATGCTCATCCCTGTAACCGACCTGTTCCGCAATGTCCCTGATCTTGTCTGACGAGAACAAAAGCTGTTTGGCTTTGGACATACGCTGTTTTAGCACATACTCCATCGGTGTCATGTTGAATTGCAGTTTAAACGTCCGAATAAAATGGTTTACACTTAGTCCTGCCATCCGGGACATATGGTCAAGCCTGATTTCGTTCATATAATGACGAGTCATGTATTCTATGGCCTGCTCCATACCAGTGGCGGGGGGATTTTCTTGTTTCACACTTACCATAAGTCTGATTAACAACTGATGCAGAAGGTGTTTTCTGTGATTATTGTCCATGCTTTTACCTAATGAAGCAACTCTCTCTGTTGTTAACGTCTGCATCCTTTCATCAAATTCCGGAAAATCGGAAGACAGATTCAGTTTGCCCGTCAACGTGAATTCAGGTTGCCTGACGAACCAGTTATTTTGGGAACGTGTCAGCTCAACACAAGTAAATAAAATGATTTCATATCGGGCTGGTTCTTGGGAGTACGTCCTAAACTCCACTTGCATTTCCGGCTTCAGCAGAAACCAGTCCCCCGGAGCCGCTGTGTGTACAGCATCATCAATCATCAGAATTCCTTTTCCAGTAACTACTCTGCATATGGCATACCTTTCCCAGTTTCTTCGTTTGACCACTCCAGGGTCCATTACATATTTACACACGTGAACTGAAGAGATGAATAGCTGTTCCAGCCTTTTAAGCGACATTTTTTCTTCCATGCGATATATCTTCTCCGTTCTCATCCAAATTGCCTGATTAAAAGTGCGACCGGCACAACAATCCTTCTATATCACTAAACTGATCCTAATTATAAATGATAATTCTCAATAACAACAAAGATTGATATGATCCAGCTATTCTGGAGACCATAAAACAGGAAAAGACATAAGACTTAATCCACACAAATCCCTTTTTTGGTCCCAAGTGTTGCAAAATAAAAAGAGGCATGATATATTAATTGAGCAGTCAATGATTGACATGTCAATTGTTGAGGCGTCCATTATTTTTATCAACACTGGCATCGTAAAAAAGGCCACAATCGGATTGTGTGAACATAAGCCGTTGTTCATGTCCAGATTCACCCGGGAGGTCTAGTCATGACACGTATCGTTTCAAAGGAAGAGCAGATTATCAATCTGCTTAATGCACTTGGCAACAAAGTCAGCCCGAAGTTCGAGCGGTGCACAGGAATCAGTTCATCTCGCTTTGAGATTCTGTATGAATTGGATCAGGTCGACGAGATCAACCAATCGATGCTGCAAAAAATCATCAATATTGATAGTGCCGCCATTACCCGCCATTTGAAGCAGCTCGAAGCGGACGGCATGGTAAGCAGACGCAAAAATCCGGAAGACAACCGTGTTACCTTTGTTCGTCTTACCGATGATGGCCGGAAACATATTGAGGGTTACAAAGTAGAGAAGAAAAATTTTATTCATCAGATTCTACACGATTTCAGTAAAGATGAAATCCAGAATCTTGCGAGTTATCTGGAACGCATGCAGAACAATTTTTGATACTTTTAATAGAGGAGAGATCCACTGAATGAGTAGCTTTCAAAGTACATTTCAAAAAACGAACGATTTTAACGAGATCACATACGGCCGTCGTTCCGTTAAACTTTATGATCCAGAGGTAAAAATCAGTCGTGAAGAGATGACCGAGATTCTGGCCGAAGCTTCCCGCGCCCCGTCCTCCATCAACCTGCAGCCTTGGCGCTTCCTGGTTGTGGACACAGCTGAGGGTAAAGAGAAGCTTGCTCCTCTTGCCAGATTCAATCAAAATCAGGTGTTGACTTCTTCTGCAGTTATCGGCGTATTTGTTGACATGAACAACATCGAATATATGGAAGAAATCTTCGGCAAAGCGGTGGAGCTTGGTTATATGCCACAAGAAGTAAAAGATATGCAGTTGGCTAAAGTAATGCCTTATTACAAGGTTATGCCAGAATCTGCTCTTCGCGATGTCAACCTGATCGATGCAGGTCTGGTATCCATGCAATTGATGCTGGTTGCTCGTGCTCACGGTTATGATACCAACCCTATTGGCGGTTACGAAAAAGATCAAATCGCTGAAGCGTTCGGTATGGACAAAGAACGCTATCAACCGGTTATGCTGATCTCCATGGGTAAATCAGCCAAAGAGGGTCATCCATCCTACCGTCTGCCAGTTGATACGATTACAACTTGGGCATAATTGATGTATCACACTTTTCATTGAACTGCGTCACCATTGACTATTGGCAACAATCAAACAATTTATATACATTACGGAGGTAAACACACATGATTATCATTCACGCACACCTGTCCATTAAACCGGATCAAGAGCAAGCATTCCTCGCAGCAGCCAAAGAACTCGTTGCAGCAACTCGCAATGAAGAAGGCAACATCAGCTATGTCCTGAACAAAAGCACTGAACAAGAACATCAATATACCATGATCGAATTGTGGAAAGACGAAGCAGCTACAGCAGCTCACAACGCAAGCGCTCATTTCCAAGGATTTGTTCAACAAGCAGCAGCATTCATGGCTGCACCGATGAACGTGGAAGTATTTGCTGGCGAAGCAGTTAAACACTAAAATCAAGTGCACATCAGGTCATTTGCGAGCATCAAGCTCCAATGTGTCCTAATAAACAACAAAAGCCGTCTCCAAAGTCATTTGACTTTGGAGACGGCTTTTTGCCTTGGACGCGACTATCGGAGCTGATGTTCTGAACACAAGAAGAGCAAGGATCCACGTAGGTGAATCCCTTATTCGTTCCTGCTACAAACCCGCAGCTGCTTTAAGTTGTTTTCTCTGGGATGTAATTAATGTTCCCAGTTTTTCTGTTCCAAAGGCTCCTGCGGAGAAAGCATTGGCCTTTGAGTAGTACACCATTCTAAATGATGTACCATCTTGAAGGTGTACACGCAAAAAAATGCCGGTTTCATGCTTTGCCTTTTGGTAGACCTCATCAAAACCAACGTATGTTAAAGGCAGAAGCTCGTTAACGAATTCTGTAGCTATTTCTTGGGGAAAGTCCCCGATCACACTGCCATCATTGCCACTTTCAAGGCTAACTTTCTTTACTTTACCTTCGATATCCAAGAGACCACCCATTGTTTTGGCATTGGGATTTTCACTTACTTGATACATTTTATGATCCGCTACAACACGAAAGTGAGACTTATAACCTTTCAGTTCATAGATGTCCGTTCCAATAGGAAGAAATGCAGCATCTCCATTGGCAGTCACGTGATCCGCACATGCATGTTCATTCAGCATGTACGAGACTTCCCCTATCCTTTCCCCTATATTCTCTGCCGGTACGGCTTGGTCATTGTTATGGAAGTATAAAATACCATCAATCATTACAAAATCAATCCATTCGATAACCCCGGGGCATGGCTTTTTCTCTTCATTTATTACGAATTCAGGGTTAGCTTCCTGAGACTTCTCCTTACTCACTGTACCGCAGCTAACCAAAACAACCAAACTGCATAATAAAAACCAACGCATGTTCCGATATTGAAACAGCCCCATTGATATCACCTCATCTTATTAAACAAGGAAACCGGGGCCTGAGTTACAACCTTTTTTCGTATCACTCTCCCGTCTCTTCTTGCAGATTAATTTTTAGCAGATGGGAAAATCGCATGCGCAAACTTTTTTTGTCTACCTTATCTACAGCAGTTCGAGGCAGAGAATCGAGAATGTAGATCTTTGTTGGCCATTTATATCGTGCTAGCCTAGGTTCGCAAAACGCCCACAATTGTTCCAGCTTTAAACTCCCCCCGTCACGTAGAACGATGCAAGCTACAAGTTCCTCCCCTTCCCTGGGGAGAGGGATTCCAATAACCGCCACTTCCTTAACCTGTGCATGACCCACTAATACTTGTTCCACTTCAGGACAGAACACATTGGAACCGTTGATGATGACCATATCCTTAAGACGATCTAATACAAATAGATATCCCTCACCATCAAGACAACCAACATCCCCGGTGTGAATCCATCCATTCTCTTTTATTTCATTTGTGGTCTCTGGTTGACGCCAGTACCCCAACATCGTTTGGGCTCCACGAACTACAATTTCTCCAGACTCATTTTCTGCTGCATCTTGTCCATCTTGAGTAACGATCCGTACCTGAAAAGCTTTTTCTCCTTGTGCAGCTAGGTCGTTAGGACGGCCTACTGATCGTAGAACTATTAGATTATCCATATGATGTACAGGTAGTAGTCGACTAATTGCCATACCACATTCTGCTTGAGAGTAGTTGTTCACGATCAACGCCTCTGTGAAATGTTCGACCGCTTTAATTAGCGTATCTGGTGATATGACTGATCCTCCACATCCAATGACCTTAAGACTTGGTAAATCCTTACCCGTAGCGATTACCTCATTGGTCAAATCACGTAGCAGTTGCCCGACCGTACTTAGGTGCGAGATTTGTTCGCGATCTACTACCTCAACGATATGCTGGATATTAGCTGGATACTCATCAAGAAAGACCAGACAGCCTCCAGCTGACATTGTCGCCCATAGTTGGAATTGGCCAACAAGGTGTGAAAGATTAAGTACCAATACTCGACGATTCTTGTCATATCCAAACCCATTACTAGGCGTAAATTGGTTCCAAGCAGACATACTGCGATGAGAATGCATTACTCCTTTGGGTCTGCCTGTTGTTCCTCCTGTATAAATCAATACAGCGATATCATCCAATTGACGGTCAAAGACCTCAGCGGGAATAGGTGCTAGATCCTGATGTAAAATAGCTGTCATCGAATTAGAAACTGAACTTTCTTCAGCAGAATAAAGGATTGGAGGTCGCGAGAGAAGTTTTACAGCGGAATATGCTGTATTAGCGTAATCATTATCATGAACTAGGAATTTGGGTTCAGCGTCTTCAAGAATCGCTGCAATCTCTGGGACACTTAGTAACGGTGAAATCGCTGTCGGTATCGCACCCACTTCAACGGCTGCATAAAGGGAAACAACCAGCTGCGGATCCGGATGCCCGAGAAGAGCAAGACGATCTCCTGGCCGAAGACCATTCGCATAGAAGGCACGTCCAAGTTTTTCAACCAGATGATGCAGCTCACCATATGTGATAGTATGACCATGCCGCCTAAGTGCAGGAGCATTAGAAAACAAATGTGCTGCCATAGGTAATCGTTCGAATAGAAACATGATACCTCCCCTTAATCTGGTATGAGTACTAGGATTAAGGGGATCATATCATATTTCTGGAAATACTAATCATAACGTTTTTCAATGAGTCTCATCAGCTTACCTGATAATGTTTTAACTATCACTAGTCTTGTTAATCAATAAAACGGCAACCTGTTTTGGTTACCGTCTGTTGGTGTTTAGCTGTAATGTAAATTTCAGACATTTTGTTTGATTTTCAAACGGATTAGAACTCATCTTTAGGTGCAAAACGGAATTTGGTCGCTTGTTCGTAGGCGTAAGCTAGTCGAAAAAGGATCGGCTCACTGTAGGCGGTTCCGACAAATGTAATTCCCTGTGGCCCTTTGGTCGTATAACCATCTTCACCAACGATACCTGTCTCGACGTATTCACCCGGAACGGTTATTACAGGATACCCTGCGCGTGCAGACAAATCGAGCCCTTCCTCGTTACCCAGGAATATTAGCGCATCTAACTCATTCTCACGGATTGCATAGTCAATACCTTCGTCCCGGGAAAGCTGACGATTAAGCTGCAAACTCTCGGCGTACTCCGGTTCAGACAAGGTACCACTTGTTTCATTCGACCAGATCAGCGTATCCTGACCATACTTAAGTGCAACATCAGCATTTGCCTTATTATAAGCGATAAGCTCATCTAACGTTTGAACGTAAGCACCGGAACCCGCTTTGGCCAAATAGTCATTTAACCCTTTTTTAAATTCATATCGCATTACGTCCCAGTCCCACTTCGCACTCTCACAAGGCAATGACACCGGGTCAATAATGATTGCGCCCTGTTCTCTACATACACGGATAGCTCGTTCGATAACTGCTGCCCGTGCTTCATCCAGATCCTTATAGTAGAATCGCGGAACGCCAATTCTTGCGCCTCGCAGTCCGTTCGCATCCAGAAAGGGCGTATAATCTGTATAAGCTTTCCTTCCTTTCTCATGCATCACAGCATCATCCGGATCCACTGCAGTCATCGCACCAAGCAAGATGGCTGCATCTCTGACCGAACGCGTCATCGGGCCGGCTGAATCCTGGCTATAGGTAATGGGGATAATCCCTGTACGACTGACCAGACCGATCGTCGGCTTAAGGCCAACAAGACTGTTTTGCGAGGCAGGACTAATAATGGAACCCGATGTTTCTGTGCCAATGGCGGCGGTACACAGATTGGCGGCGACGGCTGCTGCGGAGCCCGAACTCGATCCCCCAACGAACAGCTCTCCAGGACCGTAAGGATTCAACGTCTGTCCGCCCCTTGAGCTGTATCCGGACCACATGGTGCTCGACATGAAGTTTGCCCATTCCGTCATGTTTGCCTTTCCAAGAAATACGGCTCCGGCCGCTCTTAACTGTGCAGCCACCATTGAATCTGACTGTGCAATATGTTCTGCTAGCGCGACTGAACCCGCACTGGTATGCATGTGATCTCCTGTATCGATATTATCCTTGAGCAGGATGGGGATACCATGAAGCGGTCCGCGTACTCCCTGTTCCCTCCGCTCCGCGTCAAGCGCGACAGCTTCCTCAATCGCGTCCGGATTGACTTCGAGTACCGAGTTCAGCTGAGGGTCGAGCCTCGCGATTCTCTCTAAATACCAACGAACGCAGACCTCGGACGATAACAATCCGGATTCCATCGCAGACTGTAGCGAAGTGATGTCTGCCTCTATTAGAAGCTCATTTAACGTTCTATCCATTTATAGTCTCTCCTTTTGGTCATCTACTTCTTATGGTTCGACGAATCTGACTGTTGTCCTCTCGCCTTGCAGCATAGAATGAGAAACAGCATTGATAAAGAGATAGACATTGATGCATCATCTTTTCCCTAAACTAAATCCATTTCCATGATAATCCCTCCCCTAATGGATATGAAGTTATGATATATTTTTAAGGAGAAGTTTTTTTAAGGGAGAATGGTTATGGTTAAACTTTCGCTTTTTGCAATTACCAAGACAATTGAGTGCTTACCACCAAGAATTGTCGATCATCTATACATGTACGTATACAAGGAAACGACCAGCACCTCAAAAGAGACGTGGCTGTTTGAGCTCATCAAGGAACTCTTAATCCAGAATTTTGGATTTGATACGCCTCATCTGGAAGACCACGTTGAGATTCGGGATAAAAATTATCGCAAAAGACAACAGAGCAAGAAGTATTGGCTCAAGAAATTTAAAGAGGAACTGGATTCGGTGCCAAACAATCCGGTTCTGATTGAGATTAGCTCTTGGAAACTTGCGCTGGAGCAAATGAAAGCATCGAATGCGGGGCTGGATATCGTTGCTGAATCCGAAAGATTGATTGGCGTAAAGGACCTGAATGATTTACCCGCTTTACGCTTGCAACAAATTAGTGAGTGGGCAACCACCAGCTCCACCTACCTCACGGACTATCGTTACTTGTCGAGTAAAAAAACCAATCAGATCAAAAAGGCCATCGACACCGATCTGCACTTTATTGTGGCTGATATTATTGATAAACACGATCTAACCAATGCAGTCGATGTGCAGCCTCATGGCCTGATCGAAGATGTCGTTTTTGCCGAAAAATCAACTAACCTGAAGATCCGAATGGAATTGGACGAAATCACCAACAAACAAACCTATTTTGATGATTATGAGATCAGTGACAATGAGTTCCTGCGCACCATTATCAAGGTTGAAGATGGCGATTTCCTGCTCGCGGATAAGAGCCTTACGAAATCACTGGATGGTACTGATCGGGATATCATTTTCTATGTCCTGTCCCAGAAGGATGAATCCTTTTACACGGATCGGACGATCACGGTTGATATATCCAAGCTGGTCAGCAAAGCTTATAATTCTTCTGGGGTTAAAAACTACGTTGAGATTGAGAAAAGATTGCGTAAAATCAGGTCGTTTGGCTTCCAGGCCGTGATTAAGAAGAAGTCCGAAAAGGCAAGATCCGGTTCTGCCGACTGGTCCATATTTGACTCGGTTGTCATCAACTCCAATCCCAATGGCAGACGTTATGCCGAAATTGTTATCGGTACGTACTTCCACCAGCAATACATTAATCAACAGACCGTCAAAATCTATAGAGACAGCCTCAACTCCATTGAAGGAAACATCTCTAAAATTTTGGTCCATGCATTACAGAAAGAGCGTCTGGAGCGGTATGTACAAGGGAACCAATTCATCGATATCTTCCCGCTGAGCTACTTCTTGCGTAAAGTCCGAATGGACAAAAGAAAAACAGAACAAAACATGAAAAAGATCCAGGACGCGTTAGAGGAGTTCAAAAGCCTGAATTTCCTGATTGCCGATTATAAGCGACTTCATTCCTCATTTGAGATCTCGTTTATTCCATTAACACACACGGAAATGCATGACTTTTTCGATCAAGCCGAACCGCCTATTCAGCTTACCTTTCCTATACAGACTGAACTTATTGGAGAATGAACCTCATTCTCCAATTTTTTTTGCTTATGTAGGTTTTCCTGCACACCATCTACCCTCATATTAGAAATATTAGTTTTTTATAGTACTGCTTGATTGAATTTTTATTACTCATTTCTCGTACTGCCATAATATTATTACTTTTTTTTCGTACTTCATTTCGTAATAAAAAAAAATATCCCACTACAACGCTATTAGCGCAATTCCACCACATTAATTTATTACGAAAACAACGTACCTGATTTCATTTTCTTACTTTTTATTCGTACTTCAATTCATTATTTACAATATAACATGGACTGAAAAGACGGTCTCATTTTTATTACGAAAAACTCGTACTTCGATTTGATGTTTCAAGCTTTGCACTACAGGGTACCGACCTAAATATTAACGTAATTCTCACTTATTTTTCGTACTTTCTAATAATTATTACTCAAAACTCGTACCTTAATAAATTTATTACGAATTCCACGTACTAAAATGACAAAAAAAAAGTTCTAGCTTTGTCGGGTACAACCTAAATGCAAGCTTGTAGCCCTATTTTTAATTTTCTAACTTTTTTCTCGTACTATATGTATGGTCTTAAAAAT
>NZ_JBYTCE010000033.1:0-49127 GCF_058789975.1 Paenibacillus sp. FW104-T2
CACGACCGTTAAGCCCTCTAGCGCCGATGGTACTTGGACCGAAGGGTCCTGGGAGAGTAGGACGCTGCCAAGCAAAGGACCACTGCCGATGAAATTCGGTGGTGGTTTTTATTTGTTTTTAAAGGTAAATATATGGAAGCTATGTAGTTTTAGTTGAAACAAAGTTAAAAAATTTCGAGGATAAACGCCATTTAAAAACGGATGGTGTTTTTGGCATACTCGGCAGTTGTCCGCTCAAGAAATACAGTTGTATGCATCAGACAGTACACCTGATATAACCAGGCACTTTTCCTTGACAGTCTAAATATCGCTTTGCTAAGATGGCAATAATAAATTTTTCAGAAAACGTATTTTCGGCATAAATACTGCCTGAGATCTTCGGGTTTTGGACCGTAAAGCTGAGCAAACATAAGGAGGAACACCTGCGTGTGGGAAGATAAGTTTGGTAAGGAAGGTTTGACCTTTGATGATGTATTGCTAGTGCCACGGAAATCCGAGACACTGCCTAAAGAAGTGGATGTATCGGTTCGTTTGAGCGATAGTGTAAAACTGAATATCCCTCTGATCAGTGCTGGTATGGATACCGTTACTGAAGCAACTCTGGCCATTGCCATCGCACGTGAGGGTGGTATTGGAATTATCCACAAAAACATGTCAGTTGAACAGCAAGCGGAAGAAGTAGATCGGGTTAAACGTTCGGAGAGCGGCGTTATTACCAATCCGTTCTCACTGACTGCTGAGCACCTGGTATCGGATGCTGAAGAAGTTATGGCTAAATATCGTATCTCCGGTGTACCGATTGTCGAAGGTGATCAGAAGCTGGTTGGTATCTTGACTAACCGTGACTTGCGTTTCATCCATGACTACGGTATCAAAATTAGTGAAGTCATGACTCGTGAAAATCTGGTTACTGCTCCTGTAGGTACAACCCTGCAAGAAGCAGAAGGAATTCTTCAAAAGCACAAAATTGAGAAGCTTCCTTTGGTGGATGAGTCCAATACGCTGAAAGGTCTCATTACGATTAAAGATATCGAAAAAGCTATCCAGTTCCCTAATGCAGCCAAGGATGCGCAAGGTCGTCTCCTGGTTGGTGCCGCAATTGGTATCTCCAAAGATACTTTTGAACGCGCAGATGCATTGGTACAAGCTGGTGTAGACTTGATTACTGTAGACTCTGCACATGGACATCACATCAACATTATTGAAGCTGTTCGTCAATTGCGTGAGCGTTTCCCGAACTTGACTATTATTGCAGGTAATGTTGCTACTGGTGAAGCTACTCGTGATCTGATCGAGGCAGGTGCTTCGGTTGTCAAAGTGGGTATCGGTCCAGGTTCCATTTGTACAACACGCGTTATTGCTGGTATCGGTGTACCTCAAGTAACTGCTGTTTACGATTGTGCAACTGTCGCACGCGAGTATGGAGTTCCAATCATCGCGGACGGCGGGATCAAATATTCAGGTGAGATTACAAAGGCATTGGCTGCAGGTGCACATGCAGTTATGCTCGGAAGCTTGTTTGCGGGAACTGCTGAAAGCCCGGGAGAAACTGAAATCTTCCAAGGACGTAGCTACAAAGTTTACCGCGGTATGGGCTCAATGGCTGCAATGAAACAAGGAAGTAAAGATCGTTACTTCCAGGATGATGACAAAAAACTCGTTCCGGAAGGCATCGAGGGACGTGTGGCTTATAAAGGTCCATTGTCAGATACCATTCATCAGTTGATTGGTGGTCTGCGTTCGGGTATGGGTTATTGCGGAACAAGCAACCTTGAGCAGCTCCGCAATGATACTGGCTTTATCCGTATTACTGGTGCGGGACTTCGTGAAAGTCATCCGCATGATGTTCAAATTACAAAAGAAGCACCTAACTACTCGTTGTAATCTGAAGAGAGTTAATCATTTCCAGGACAGGCTTGGCGATTTTCGCCGGGCCTGTCTTTTTTTGCGGATACCCCTGTGATAGAATAGAAAAAGCGGTGACGATCCTTTATCGGATTAGGGCGTTGCGGCGGCTTTTTGACGTGAATCTATGAATCTTGTTTCACATGGAACAAATGCCACGAAAGGTTGCCCAGCTATATAGAAGCGCGGACGTCCTTTTACATAAGCATTGGTTAATGCTAACTAAGTGACAATCGATAATGAAACTTATGGAGCAATGATATTGCTCTTTCGATACAGCGCATAAAAAGCTACTTTTCACCACATATTCTACGATCGTTAAGGACCAAGAAAAATGCAGCTCAAGCTGCACTGAAGCATCAATTAAGCGAAGCTTCGGAACGAAGGGAGTATTATCATTGAAAGCTAAACAAATGAACAAAAAGAAACGCCAAATGCTCAAAAAAAGCGTAGCCTCGGTTATGCTGGTCAATATGCTCTGCATGTCTGCAGTAATGCCGGTGATGGCTGCTGCGAATGATTCGGGTCAGGTGCTGACTGCTGCTGCGACAACAACGAAGACCGAAAAAGCCGTGCAGGTTCCTTCTGTAGACTCACTTGGACTTGAAGTTAGATCTGCGGTACTCATGGAGGCTTCGACAGGCCAGATTCTGCTTAATGTGAATGCGGACAAAGCCATGCCGCCTGCCAGCATGACGAAGATGATGACCGAGTACATTGTGGCTGAGCAGGTCAAGCAAGGGAAGTTTGGCTGGGATGATGTAGTTACGGTTAAAAGAAATGCAGCGGAGAGCATAGGCTCACGTATTTTTCTGGCTGAAGGCGACCAACATACGGTTAAAGAGCTGTACATCGCTATGGCCGTTGGATCTGCAAATGATGCAACAGTGGCATTGGCAGAATATGTTGCCGGATCGGAAGAAGCTTTTGTGAAAATGATGAATGAAGAAGCAAAGCGAATGGGCATGAAGGATACGTTCTTTATTAACTCCACAGGTCTTGATCGTGCGGATATGCCTGCCGACTTCCAACCGGCCGAAGATAAAGAGACAGTTATGTCTGCATTGGATGCAGCAATTCTGTGCAGATATATTATTCAGGATCACCCCGACTACACAGACTTTACAACAATTCAATCTTATAAATTCCGTCCCAATGACAAAGCTCCAATTATCAACTACAACTGGATGCTGGAAGCGAATAAAGATATAACCAATTTCAAAAGCTACGCCTATGAAGGCCTGGATGGAATGAAAACGGGCCATACCACAAATGCAGGGAATAACTTCACAGGAACGGCTGAACGTGATGGTATGCGCCTGATCAGTGTTGTTATGGGTACCGATTCCGAGCCTGCACGCTTCAGAGAGACGAAAAAAGTACTGGATTATGGTTATAACAACTTCGAAGTGAAGCAAGCTGTCGCTGGTAAAACCAAAGTGACTGGTTGGGAAGCTGTTCCGCTGAAAAAAGGTAAAGAAACGAATGTGCCCGTAGTGACCGACAATGCAGTTAGCTTTGTAGTTCCCAAAGGCACTCAAAACCTGGATGTTACCTTTAAGGCAAACGTAACGGAAGCAGACAAGCTGGTTGCTCCAATCAAAGCAGGTACGAAAGTCGGAACGGTGACCTACACCTATAAGGCTGACGGTATTGAACCACAGGAGAAAACAGTGAACCTGATCACCGCAGAAGAGGCTGAAAAAGGCGGATGGTTCCGTTTGTTCTTCCGTGCAGTAAAGGACTTCTTCGTTGATCTGTTTGACGGTATCAAAAACCTGTTCTAATTGATGCTATAGGCCATAACTACAGATAATAGAAGTTTCCGATCTAACTCACTTGAATAAGGACAATAAGCACCAAATTGCGACTGGATGCATTGTGTATTTACAATTTTTCCGGTAAAATATCAAGTTAGAATTCTACGTATAACTCAGCTCAAAAGTCTAAGGACAACCTTGTTAGTTGCACATGTTATAGTGGGAGCGACAACGCATTACATGGACGATAAATGGATTGCTGTAGTGTCCATATACCTCTGGACACGGATCTCCTTAATTACGGCTTCTAGACGTATAACAGGATCGCGGCTGGTAGGAGAGGGGAACGCAAATGAAGATAGGTGTGTTAGCACTTCAAGGTGCGGTTACAGAGCATATTCGCAGTGTTGAGCGAGCTGGTGCAGAGGGACTGGCTGTGAAACAGGTTGAGCAGTTAGATGAACTGGATGGTCTGATTCTTCCTGGCGGTGAGAGCACCACTATTGGTAAATTGATGCGCAAATATGGTTTCATGCAGCCTATTCGGGACTTTGCTGCCAAGGGTAAACCGGTATTCGGCACATGTGCAGGCCTGATCGTAATGGCTGAGCGTATTTCAGGACAGGAAGAAGCCCATTTGGAATTAATGGATATGACTGTCTCCAGAAATGCATTCGGGCGGCAGCGGGAAAGTTTTGAAACAGACCTGCCTGTCAAAGGAATCGATGAAACGGTAAGAGCAGTGTTTATTCGTGCACCTTTGATTGAGAGTGTTGGAGAACAGGTTGAAGTTCTTTCCACTTATAAAGGTGAGATCGTTACCGCGCGCCAAGGAAACTTGCTGGCCTGCTCATATCATCCTGAATTGACCGATGACTACCGTTTGCATTCTTATTTTGTAGATATGGCCCAATCCTATAAGCAGTCGCTACAGAACCAATAGTGCATATTAGACAACTTATGATACCCCGGTGGATTGGAACACTCCTTCTGCAATCTGTAAGACTGCTGGAGGAGCTGTATCTGGTCGAATGCCTGATGTTGCCCGTATCTGCTTTACACAGCGGGAATCGCAGCGTAGGGTGTCACAGGGGTTCATAGTTGTTTTTTTATTGTTGAAAATGATTAAGATGAAGTTATACGCGACTCCACAAAGGCTATGTGATAGGCTTAGGTTTATTGATATGTTTTCTGTGAGGTCATTTAGGAGGAGTATATAATGCTTGATGTAAAGATATTGCGGAATGAATACGCCCGTGTAGAAGAAGCGTTAACGAACCGTGGCAAGTCACTCGATCTCATTGCTGGATTTTCCGAGATGGACGCAAAGCGCCGGGAACTGCTGCAAGAGAGCGAAACGTTGAAGAACCGCCGGAATACAGTATCCGGTGAAGTTGCTAGGCTGAAAAAGAACCGCGAGAACGCAGATGATTTGATTGTGGAGATGCGCGAAGTGTCTGATCGCATCAAAGCGATGGATGAAGAGGTCCGGGAACTGGAAGCGAAGATCAATGATCTGACGATGGCCATCCCTAACATTCCAAACGAAAGTGTACCTGTTGGTGCCTCTGAGGATGATAATGTAGAGGTTCGCCGCTGGTCTGAACCGAAGTCGTTCGGTTTTACACCGAAAGCACATTGGGAGATTGCGCAGGATCTGGATATCCTTGATTTTGAGGCTGCTGCCAAAGTAACAGGTTCCCGTTTTACGTTCTACAAAGGACTTGGCGCACGTCTAGAGCGAGCTCTGATTAACTTCATGATGGATCTGCACAGTGATCAGCATGGATATGAGGAGATTTTGCCTCCATATATCGTCAACCGCGACAGCCTCTTCGGAACAGGCCAATTGCCGAAGTTCGAAGAAGATCTGTTCAAGCTTAAGGATACGGAGTATTATCTGATCCCTACCGCAGAAGTTCCAGTAACGAACTATCATCGCGAAGAGATTTTGAATGCGGAGGATCTGCCGAAGCATTTCGTGGCATACAGCTCATGTTTCCGATCTGAAGCCGGCTCTGCTGGAAGGGATACACGTGGATTAATCCGTCAGCATCAATTCAATAAGGTTGAGTTGTTGAAATTGTCTTCTCCTGAAACTTCTTACGAGGAATTGGAGAAAATGACGCAAAATGCAGAACGTGTGCTTCAACTGTTGGAATTGCCATACCGTGTTTTGGCGCTGTGTACAGCGGATATGGGCTTCACTTCCGCGAAAACCTATGATCTCGAGGTATGGTTGCCAGAAAGCAATACATATCGTGAAATCTCTTCCTGCTCGAACTGTGAAGACTTCCAGGCGCGCCGTGCCAACATTCGTTTCCGTAGAGAGCCGAAGGCTAAGCCAGAGTTCGTCCACACCCTGAACGGATCCGGACTGGCAGTTGGACGTACAGTCGCAGCTATTCTGGAGAACTATCAGCAAGAAGATGGGACTGTAGTTATTCCTGAAGCATTGCGTCCATACATGGGTGGAATCAGTGTGATTGCACGTCGATCCTAACATAGCGAATAGGGTTTTATTATGATAAAGCCAACCCAAAAAGCCCGTCAATTATTTATGACGGGTTTTTTTATTCTAAAGCTTGCTTTTTTAATTGTATATATGGTATGATCTATTTCGTGGCAAGTTTATAAAACTTCAAATTTTGGAGAGGTACCGAAGCGGTCATAACGGGGCGGTCTTGAAAACCGTTAGGGGGCAACTCCACGTGGGTTCGAATCCCACCCTCTCCGCCATAACAACACCTATAACAGGACTCGAGCGATAAGCTCGGGTCCTTTTTTGCATATCACATTTCCCTCAATCGAGCTATCTGCCATGGTTCGTTTATTAAAGGCATCAACAGGCTCTAATTGACTCCATATGCATGTATAAAATCATCTTGTTCGCCGCACTTTATAGGAGTGGAGGTGGTTAGATGAACCGCGAGTTAAATATAGATCAGACAGAGCTTGTAGGCGCATGGCAGGAGCGTTTGCCGGAAGTACTGAATGTCGGCGATCAGGCACAGGTAATGGCGGATGAAGCCGATCAGAAGGCTATTCGTATTCATATCGCGACTGCAGGACACCAAATGTACTCATTCGATTTCAAATGCGCGTATGTGGACTCCCGTGAGGTCAGTGTACAACTGATTGATGTAGAACGGGATGGACAAACGACAGATGAGCGTACAGAACCCATCCAGGAGCTGGCTCAGGATTATACACGGCATATTCATGAATGTGCCCAGTCGTTACAGTCCAAGACAAGAACATAGCCCCAATTGAAGGAGTGATTCGAGTGAGCAAAGCCAAGGCAGGCATCGATAAAAATTTGCAGAATGTTGTTGCTGATCTGGAGCAACCAGCCGTGAACAGCCATCATGCACAGCAAATTCAGCAAGATACCAATGATCGTCGTCATCAGGATTCGTTGAATCATGACAAAACGGAAGATATGGACCCATCCCATTCCTAAAATCATGAAGAGGGGGTATTGGCATGAGCAAACCAAAAGCGATACCTGTACCGGAAGTTCAAGCTGCTGAGCAGCATCGCCGTCCGGAAAAGCATTCATCTGGGCAGGAACCGTTGTCGGGGTCCAAAAAAGTGAAAAATCAAAATCATGTGGATCATAACAACCCACAAGGGTAAGAAGAATACCCATCCATTTCAGTATCGTATTATGAGATATATATCGATGCATAATGAGACCTCCTGTTACCTAACAGGGGGTTTTTGCGTATTCATACATAAATAATGACCAATGATGATAGAAATTGAAAAGCTAACGTAGGTCTTTGTAGCCATTTTAGTGTGGGAAGATCACAAATTTCCCAAATCGTGTTTCCGTTTCAGAATAAATGGTATATCATTGATGTTGAATTATTTTTTTGGGGTTATCACGAGAGGAGAGAAACAAATGACTAAACGTATGGGGGCGTTGCTTCTAACGTTGCTGTTGACGGTATCTTTGGCTTTGACAGCATGTAGCAGCAAACAAGAACCGAAAGAGGCACTGAAGACGGCTGCGGCCAATGCTTCTAAACTGACTTCGTATGAGATGAGTTCCAATTTCACAATTAATGAATTGAGCTATAAACCTGCAGACGAGTCACAACAAGATCCAACGATGACTCAGTTTATGAGCATGTTGAAGGATGCTCAGTTTAACGTAACTGGCGTATATCAAAGCGAGCCAATGCAAACAGAAATGACAGTTAGCCTTGAGCTCAAAGGTGATATGGGTATGACATTCACCATTCCAATGGTGATGACAGCTGAGAAGCTTTACGTTAAAGTGCCAAGCATTCCGTTCTTCCCAATTCCCGAGACGGTGGTTGGCAAGTTCCTGGAGCTTGATCTGAAAGAATTGGCTGAGCAAGAGGGTACGGAATGGAACCCTGATGCTATGGACGCAGCCAAAACGCAAAAACTGAGCAATGAAGTTATGGATGCTGTTCTTAGTGAGTACGACCAAGACAAATTCTTCAAAAATGTAGATGTTAAGGATGCACAGCTGCCAGAAGGTGTAGATGCCAAGCAGGTAGTGCAATTCTCCGTTACTAACGACAACGTTAAAGAAGCAGTTACTGTACTGGTGACTAAAGCACTGCCTAAAGTGCTGGACATCTTGTCCAAAGAAGAATACCGCGATATGCTGCAACTGGATCAGGCTGATATTGATCAAGCCAAAGAAGATCTGAACATCACGGAAGCTGATCAGACTGAAATGTCTAAGGATCTGGATCAGTTGAAAGAGACGTTGACCATCAACAAATTCAACATTGATTTCGCACTCGATAAGCAGGATTTCCCGGTTTATCAAAAGATTGCAGCTGATCTGCTGATCAAACCAGTGGATACCAAAGATGAAGTGAAGTTGGCCTTTACTGGATCCAACACCTACACCAAAATCAATGAGAAGGCTGCCTTCAAAATCAATATCCCTACAGGTGAAAATGTAATTACAATGCAAGAATTCGAAGAACTGATGAATTCTTCTTACGGATACTAAGCCATTCCAAGCAATAAGTGAAAAAAGCCGCCTCGACTTTATGTCGGGCGGCTTTTTGTTGTTTTATAGTTTAAATCTGTTATTGCAGGGATTCCGATAAATCTTCAGCAAGAACAGCATAAATTCGGTGATCCTGATAGCTTCCGTTGATTTTCAGATATTTACGGGCAATGCCTTCTGCCTGAAATCCATTCTTCTCCAGTACACGCTGGGAGCCGGCATTAGTGGGCAGGATTGCGGCCTGAACACGATTCAACTTCAAGGCGCGGAAAGCATAGGCAACAGCCAGTTTAACAGCTGCTGTCATACGTCCACCACCCTGATAGTCTGGATGGATAAAATAACCCATATCAGCATAATTGGCAACGCCATAGGAGACGTTATTCAGGCTGATTTGTCCAATAAGCAGGTCGTCTTTGATGGTGTAGATGCCAAACTGATAACCTGTACCTTCTTCAGCCGCTTTTAGACGGTCCTGAATCCGCCTTGTTTGAGCATCCAGTGTGTAGAACTCATCATCTCGAAGAGGCTCTACAGCTTGGTAGGGAACGCGAGTAACCTGGATCAGCTCAAGATAAGCTTGCGTATCGCCGGTGGTGAGTAACCGGAGGCTAATTCCGTTGGGAGTATCATACAGTGTTAATGCCATAGCAGTGCACATCCTCTCAAGATCAAAAGTATAAGTATTACTTCTTGCGTAACCGACGGAAGAATTGGGTCAACATCGTGGAGCATTCCGGTTGAAGGACATCAGGAATAATCTCAGTACGATGATTGAACCGCGGCTCCTGCAGCAAGTTCATCAAGGTTCCTGCACACCCGGCTTTGGGGTCAGCAGTGCCATATATAACGCGGGGCACTCGGGACTGTACAATGGCACCTGCGCACATAGGGCAAGGTTCCAGTGTCACATACAGGCTGCAATCAAGCAGGCGCCAGGCTCCGATCGTTTCGCTTGCCTGACGAATAGCGACCATCTCCGCATGTGCAGTGGAATCAAGAGTGGTCTCGCGCAAATTATATCCTCGTCCGACAATCTGGTTATTTTGCACAATAACGGCTCCGATAGGGACTTCCCCAAGTGCCTCAGCTTTTAGCGCCTCAGCAATGGCTTCACGCATCCAGAATTCGTGCTGCTGTTCCTCCGTAAGATGCGAAAGATCTACCGGGATTGGGTGTTCGTTCATTACAGTTAAAGCTCCTTCCAAAGCATTTATTCGGCGAACAAATATTCGTTTGTTAACATGATGTGCATAAGTCTGTGGATAACTACCGAGTTGCTCACATAGTTATGAACAGGATATCCACAAGCCTGTGGATTTGTGTATAGTTTTAGTGATTAATCTCATTGTAGGCACGGCAAAGACAAAAAACAATGAAATTCGAGCTTTTTAGCCAAGCGGTAACTTTTGGACTAGGGGCATTTATCCTTTTCAAAATCACACACAACCGTTATGATGGAGATAGGTTTTGCCATATATCGCCAAAGGGTACAAGCCGAGAGGTGAACTAAAAAAGTTGTCTATTAAAACGAAATTATCCATGATTATGTCGTGCTCGGTGCTTGTTATTTTGATTCTGAATATCGCGCTGAGTTATTATACTACCGAGGAAAATCTTAGGCAGGACAGTGAAACCAAGATGGTCCTAACGGCCAAACAGATTGCAATTTCTGTCGAACAGAATCAAAATAGTTTGGATTATGTAAAACGCCAGATTGGTAATAATCTATGGCTTGCTTCAGTCATGGCTGCAGAAGAACTCGACCCGGATATTAATAATATCACAAATGAGGAACTTGTACGTTTAAGCAAAAAAGTGGGGGTATCGCATATCTCTCTCATGGAACAAACCGAGGATGATATCGTTGTAACCCGCTCTTCCGATCCGCGCGAAGTTGGTTTATCCACAAAGAAAATGACCTATTGGTATCAAGCCTTTAAGCAATTGTTCGAAAAACATCAGGTTACCATCACTCAAGGGCAAAAATTGGATCACTTTTGGTCCGATGGTTTCGAGTACTCGACGTCCAGTCCATCGGACATTGATATCTGGGGTTATTATCATGATGGCAAGAGGAACTACATAATCAATCCCTTCTATAATAATGCTGAAGTTGATGACTATGTGAAGATCTCTGGTCCGGATGAGATATTGAACAAAATTCGTGAAGTGAATCCTTCCATCTTGGAGATCACGGGTATCAATCCATTGACTTTTGGCAGTCCCAATATGAGTGACGATGGAAGGGATAGCAACTACAGCAAGTTGAATAATAGACCGATTCGTTTTGGTACGTATCAGTATGGTACCGCAGATGAGGACCACCGGGCAGTCGTGAGGGCGATCCGAACCGGGCAAAATGTATCGTTTGTCAGTGAAACACATGAGCAGAAGGTGTTAAAAAGCTTCATTCCCATCTTCACGCCGAATGAAGCATCATATGTCATCAGTATTGTCATGGACTATAAACAAATATCCTCCATGGTATCGGAACAATTGGTCAGTCATGCTTCCATATCGTTGGTGCTGCTGGAAATCGTAATCTTTGGCAGCTATCTGTTAGCAGGATATATAACACGTCCTATTCAATCCATCCTGGGCAAAGTGAATGATGTAGCGGATGGACATTTCGACTTCCGTCTGAAAGTAAGAAGGAAGGACGAGCTGGGTCAGCTGGCCAATCGGATTAATGCCATGATTCGCAATCTGGGCCACTATACCAACCGGTTAAAACAGATGTATGAGGAGAACAGGGCAGTTAAGGAGCATCTGGAGTCCATCATTAATCAAACCGCCGATGCCATTCATATTACGGATCTAGATGGTAAGGTCTTGCGTGTAAACCGGGCATTTGAACAACTATATGGCTGGCGAAGCCGAGAGGTCGAAAACCGCAGGCTGAAGATCATCCCGCCTGAAGCGGAAGAGGAAATGAAGCAGCAGCATGCCCAGCTCATAGAAGGGCTATCCATTACCTCGAATGAAACTATATGGATGAAAAAAGATGGCACACGGGTTGAAGTTAGTGTCAGTACAGCGCCTGTGCGCGATGAATTAGGCGAAATTACCGCACTGATTAGTGTGTCGAGGGATATCACGAGCCGCAACCGGATGGAAGAGCTGCTCAGACGCTCAGAGAAGCTCACAACCGTAGGCCAACTGGCTGCAGGTGTTGCGCATGAAATCCGTAACCCGCTTACAACGCTGCGTGGTTTCCTGCAGCTGCAGCAGGAGACGAACAAACTGAATCATCGACATCTCGACTTGATGCTGTCGGAACTGGACCGCATTAATCTGATCGTAGGCGAATTCCTGATTTTGGCCAAACCACAGGCTGTTCACTTCCAGGAGCGGGATATCCGCTTTATTCTCGGCGATGTGATCTCGCTGCTGGATAGCCAGGCACATCTGCATGGGGTTGAATTTGTATTAAATGCATCATCGGATTCAGCTATGGTACACTGTGAAGAGAATCAGTTGAAGCAAGTGTTCATCAATCTGCTTAAGAATGGTATGGAAGCCATGCCGAACGGAGGCAGCATTCGGATTCGCCTTGACCATGATGAGGAATTAAACCGGGTGCGGATTGAAATTAAGGATGAGGGTATCGGAATTCCGGAAGAGATGATGCCGAAGCTTGGCGAGCCGTTCTTCACCAATAAGGAGTCTGGAACAGGACTTGGTTTAATGGTCAGTCAGCGCATCATTCAATCACATAAGGGCATGATGGATATTAAAAGCGTCATGAACAAGGGCACGACCGTTATCATTGATCTTCCTGCTACCAAACAGCTCCCGGAGAGCGTGGAAGAGGACGATCGGGCGGAAGATGCGTTTACAGACGAAGAGAACTAGATGAGGTGAGATTACCTTTTGCGTATTAATAAATTTATTAGTGAGACAGGCTATTGTTCCCGGCGTGAAGCCGACAAATTAGTGGAGAGCGGGAAAGTGACCATTAATGGTGTAACCGCCGAACTGGGAAGCCAGGCGGAAGAAGGCGACGACGTACGGATCAACGGTCAGCCTATCAAGGAAAAAAGAAAACATGTATATATTGCACTGAATAAACCGGTCGGTATTACGAGTACAACCGAGCAGCATATCAAGGGCAACATCGTTGACTTTGTGGGGCACAAGGAGCGCATTTTTCCAATTGGCCGCTTGGATAAGGATTCCGAAGGGCTCATTCTGATGACCAATGATGGAGATATCGTTAACCGGATACTTAGAGCAGAGGGACGCCATGAGAAAGAGTACATCGTTACGGTTGACCGCCCTGTCACGCCGAGTTTTCTGAAGGGGATGAGCACGGGCGTCAAAATTCTCGGTGAAATGACGCTGCCCTGCACCGTCACTCGAATCTCTGAGCGAGTATTCCGGATTATACTGACCGAAGGGAAGAATCGGCAGATTCGCAGAATGTGCAGTGCCTTTGGTTACGAGGTGCGTAAATTGAAGCGTGTACGTATCATGAATATTCATCTGGGTGAACAGGCTACAGGGAAGTGGAGAGAGCTGACAGCTGCGGAGAAGTCGGAATTGGGCAGCCTGCTGAACTACTCTCTGGAATAAATCGTTTAATTCATGAAAGCTCTGCATATCTTTTCTGAAGAAAAGAAAGCAGAGCTTTTTTGATATCACGGTAATAAACATTTACACATCAAAAAGACGTTTTCCTCTACTGGAGAGAAAAACGTCCTTTTGAACTTGCATTCACTTCTAGTTTGCTGGATTAACTGCTTTCACAGTCGAATTGTTGCTTTGATACTTCCGGATAATAGAAACCTCTACACGGCGATTCTGAGCCCGTCCAACATTGGTCTTGTTACTGGCAACCGGGTGATACTCACCATACCCGCTAGGTGTGAACTTCGCAGGGTCCAGCGCATCGTTCAACAAGAGGATTTTGAGGAAGTTCAGTGCGCGATCCGCACTTAGATCCCAGTTATCCTTATATTGGCTGTTCGAGATGGGAATATTATCAGTATGGCCAGATACAACCACTTCATATTGCGGGAACTCCTGCAGCATGTTGGAAATGGCTTTTGCCAATGATCGCGATTCAGGCTTCACATCTGCTCGCCCTGAAGAAAACAGAGCGTTATCACTGATGGTGATCTTCAGTTCAGATTGATTCAGCTTGGTGTTGAGTTGGTCAGATAGCCCGTTTTTGCTAATGTATTGGTCCAATTGTTTCTTGAGTTTTTCCAGATCTTCCTGCTCTTTTTGTGCCATCTGTGCATCTGTAATCTGAGCAGACTTGTTCTTGGTGATCTCTTCAGGCACCTGTTTGTTTTTGCCCAGGTCGGTTGTGGCTTCCGTAGGATTCATGGATGTATGATCCAATACACCTGCGCCGCCATTCAGTGCACTGCTCAGTGCCGAGGCCATCTGCTCGAACTTGGCTGCATCGAGAGAACTCATGGAGAACAACGTAATAAACAGGGCAAGCAACAGTGTCATCAAGTCAGAATACGGGAGCAACCAGCTCTCGTCTATATGTTCTTCATGCGGCTCATGTTTTTTAGCCTTTTTCACCTGATGATCCCTCCTTCTCTTCCAGCTGTCTACGTTCGGAAGGTGTCAGGAATACAGATAATTTTTGGTTGATGGCAATGGTGGATACACCGGATTGAATGGATAACAATCCTTCAACCATCATCAGCTTGATCTCCATCTCTTTCTTGGACATCCGCTTCAACTTGTTGGACATCGGGTGCCACAACACGTAACCACTAAAAATACCAAGGAGTGTAGCGATGAACGCAGCCGCAATCGCGTGAGATAGCTTTTCCATATCACTAAGGTCGGCCAGGGCTGCAATCAGACCTACAACGGCCCCGAGAACCCCGAGTGTTGGAGCGTACATCCCCGCTTGTGCGAAGATCAATGCTCCGCCGCGGTGACGCTCTTCGGTGGCATGGATATCTTCCATCAAAACATCACTAACAAATTCCTGGTCGTTGCCGTCAATAATCATGCGCATACCGCTGCGAAGGAATTGATCGTCAATCTCTTCGACTTTTGATTCCAGTGCCAGCAAACCTTCACGACGGGTAGTGGAAGCCCATTCCATAAATGTGCCGATCAGTGAAACACGGTCAATCAGTTGCTGCTTTTTGAAGAGTACCCCGAAAAGCTTGGGGATTTTTTTAACTTCAGACATTGGAAATGCCATGAAGATTGTTGCTGCTGTACCAACAAAGATAATAACGTAGGCTGCCGGGTTGTTAACCAGATTGATCAGGGGAGCACCCTTCAGGAACATCCCGAGAACAAGTGAAACCAGCCCTAAAACTAGTCCGATAATCGTTGAAATTTCCATCATACACCTCATCCATGAGATAAAATTGAATCCTTTCAAGCGGCTGTATTCGGGCTTCCGGGCGAATGTTTGGCCGCAATCCGTTTAACCTATGGCATTTTTTAGAAATGCTGTAACAGCTGAAACGGTCATGTATAGTATTTATCGACCAGATGCCCTTTTTTTTTAAGGGTTATTTTCAGGTATAATAAGAACAAATCAGCTCTTTAAGGGCCAAACAGGAGTGAAAAAGCCAATGGGCGTAAAGCATGGACGGGATTATGAAGGAATATTGACAGATTTGACACAGGCGATCGGCCGCATTCCGGATCGTTATGTTTTTTTCGAAATGGATGCAGAGGATTGGTCCCGTTTGGGTGAAAACGAGCAGCTCGAAGTAGACGAAGCTCTGGCAGAGGATTTGTTCTATGCGCTGGGCACCGAGTCGGTGATTCCTGTAGGGAGTGGTGTGGTTATCCATGACAAGGAGCAGCATCGCATTCATATTTTGATTGGGGAAGAAGAATTGACATTTGTACCCCTAATCTAGGGCCGAATTTAAGGAGAATTCTAGTGTCGAAGCCGAGAGGGGAAACGCCTGGAAGCCTCACGGCTATTGGCTCTAACGCCATTTTACAGTATTGGATTTTGAGTTCTGTACGTGGTAAGATGAGAGTCATGAAACGGGCGAGCCGCAGAGCGGCTAACCTATGACGGTTGGGGTTACTGTGGTAGCACCAAGGTTTCGGATGGCATGAGGGAGAGGGTTAGAGACAACCTTTGTGCCGTCTTTATGGGGAGGAAGATAACGTATGGTTTTTACGCAAGAAGAAGTCGAAGCTCATCTGGGAAGGCTGGAAGGCTGGGAACTGGAAGAGGGACGGTGGATTGTCCGCAAGTTCGTATTTTCCAACTACATGAAAGGGATTGCATTCGTGGATGAGGTCGCCGCGATCTCGGAAGCATTTAATCATCACCCTTTTATTACGATTGATTATACAACGGTTACGCTGCGTCTCACGTCGTGGGATGAGGGTGGAATTACATCTGTAGATATTAAGGAAGCAGAGCAGTTTAACGAAACGTTTGAGAAAATGAGGACGACATAGCCGGGAACGGTTATCGTTGTGCTGCCAAGAAATGAGGAAGCATACATGTCAGACATGAATCAGAATAAGCCTCTGATCGCGGTTGTAGGCAGTCTCAATATGGACCTCGTGGTGAAGACCGATATCATCCCGGAAGAGGGAGAAACGGTAAGCGGTGAGGAGCTTCACTATCTGGCGGGCGGCAAGGGGGCTAACCAAGCCGTTGCTGCTGCACGTCTGGGTGGACAGACCACGATGATTGGAGCAGTGGGTTCAGACGGTTTTGGGGAGCGCTTGCTGCACAGTCTGACGGATAGTGGGGCAGATGCCTCGCAGGTTCGTGTATTGGAAGACACTGTAACAGGTACAGCATCCATCTGGCTCTCCAAGGGAGACAACCGGATTATCGTTATTCCTGGAGCGAATGGACAAGTGGTGCCGGAGATGCTGGAAGAGGCGGACACGGTAAAAAGCCTGACTGCAGCCGCAGCGGTGCTGCTGCAGCTGGAGATCCCGCTGCCAGCGGTCACCCGCGCCGCCGAACTGGCGGCAGAAGGCAGCGCACTGGTGGTGCTCAACCCGGCCCCAGCGGTGCCGGGTCTGCCCCAGGAGCTCCTGCGGTGCGTCGACGTGGTCACGCCGAACCGCAGCGAGCTTGCCGTGCTTACCGGCCGGGATGATCTCCGGCCGGAAGACGTGGATGCGGCGGTCGCAGAGCTCGCCGCATCGCTCGGGGCCGCTGTCGTCACGACGCTCGGCCCCGAGGGGGCTGTGTACGCGGCAGCGCCAGGCGGCCGCGTACAGGCAGGGCGTGCCGGCGCTTGCCGTGCGCCGGGCTACGCCGTAAGCGCCGTCGATACGACCGGCGCTGGCGATTGTTTCAACGGCGCGCTGGCGGTAGCCCTCGCGCGCGGGGAAACACTGGACGCGGCAGTAGGCTATGCCATGGGAGCGGCCGCGTTATCCGTAACGAAGCTCGGCGCCCAGTCGGGGATGCCCTATGCACGTGAAGTGGAAGCCTTTTTGGCAGAACACGCAGCCAGAGGCTGAACGATATGACGAAGAGGCCCGTACCATTCCCGAGAGGGAAGGCAGGGGCCTCTTTGCTGTATATCATGAACCTTATTTCTTCTCGGCCAGCCACATCGCGATATTGGCAATTTCCTCGTCCTTCAGCTTGTCTTTGAAGGAAGGCATGCCGCCTTTACCTTTGATAATGGTAGAGTAGATCTTCTCCACATCATCCTTGCTGCCGATGTTTGCGAGAGCAGGTCCTACGCCACCTTGAAGCTGATCTCCGTGACACGTTATACAATTGGCTTTGACCAGTGCTTCAGCCTGTCCGGCATCCATTGCCACTTCCGGCATGGTTGGTTTCGCTTCTTCAGCCACTTCCTCTTTCCCTGGAAGCGTAAACATTAATACAATAGCCAATGCGCATGCTGCAAAAAATACCCCGCTCATGATCCATTTGTGCATCCGTTATGTCCCCTCCAGAATGAAAGATCATCTAAACTGAAACTGTCCATATCATTATAACGGAACCTGTTAAGACATCATAGCATTTTGTGGTAATTTTTTGAACTAATCACATAAACGGGCATGAATTTCTTTTGGTTATGCGGTTTAACGGTTAACGAGGTCCTTCATAGACCATGCAATAAAAAGGCTTCAAACCGCTTGGTGTCTGTCGTTCATACGTATCCTTGGTGACAAATCCGGCCTTGAGATAAACCCGCATAGCTCGCGTATTCCAGGTGAGTACTTCGAGATCAATCTCATGACTAGGGTTCCGCCGAATGGCTTCCTTCACGATCGCAGAGACGAAGGCAGTACCGCGACCTTGTCCACACTGTTCGGGGTGCATACCAAGCCCAATCCGCGTCACGCCTTCAAGAGGAAAGAATTGAACGAATCCGCAAAGTTGGTCCTGCTCTCCGAGTACAACTGCATATTGCTCTTTTCGAAGCTGCTCATCGCCGAATTCAACCTCCAGCGCCTTCATCTGTTCCCAGGGCAGCCAGGTATAGATGTTATAGGGTGGTTCATATGTCCAGCTGCAGATCAATGCTGCATGTTCTTCCTGCATCGGCACAACGTGAAACGTTACAGAAGCTTCATCCACACCACTGCACGCTCCTTTCATTGTGAACAAGCTACTTTTAGTCATACGCTAATCGTTTATAACATATGTCATTTCATATTTAATCCTGATTTCACTCTACAAAAGAGGAGGGCATTTGGCAAGGTTTTGCTCCCTTGAAAAAAAGTGAAACAAAAGTTCCTGGAATTTCGTTTATATTATAGCAGGATGGGTAAAAACATCATAAGGGCACGGACGAACAAGCACAAAAAAACCGCCGGATACATTCCTGCGGAGAATGTACCGGGCGGTTGATTTATGCTTCGTTACAGTATGATGTTGCTCAGCTTGTCCCTAGTCGAGGGCCAGTGATTCATATGCGTCCGTGCTCATAATCCGTTTAGCGCCAACATAGCGGTTGGCCCAGTAGTTCTCACTCAAAGAACTAATGGTAACTCCTTTGGAAGACGAGGAGTGTGCAAACTTTCCTTCTCCCACGAAAATCCCTACGTGTGAAACCCCTTTACCCGTTGTATTGAAGAAAACCAGATCGCCTGGTCTCATTTCCATGCGGGATACCGAGTCACCCATGTCGAATTGGGAACTGGATTGACGAGCCAAATCGATGCCCAGCTTTTCGAATACATACCGTGTGAATCCAGAGCAGTCAAAGCCGTTAAGCGTTGTTCCACCACTTTTGTATGTAGTTCCCATTGCTGAATCAATTACTTTATCCATTTTTGAATCTGCGAATGCGCTGCCTGCTCCAAGTGATAGTGCAAATGTTAAGCTAAGGACAGCTGCTGTTAATTTCTTTTTGAACAAGAGATATACCCCTTCCAACGCCTGCGAGGTTAGCTTAAGGATTCGGTTGAAGGTCCCCTATGATCCCTCTGTAGCAAGATCAATTCACCCATAACTGGTTCCCCCGCTTCCCAGGTGCCAGGAATTTGGCTATGCTAGTTGTGCACCTGCGAAATCAAGAAATGACGATTTAATTTTAAGTAGTTACAATTCATAAGGTAAAGATTACAAAGTTGTTACTAAAAACTCACTGCGATTATTGTAACAGAGGAGTAAGCCTTTGGCAACGTTTAACAAGAAAATTAGCAAAAAAAACCTCGACCTTTGACGGGGAAAGGTCGGGGTTTGCGTTTGTGAAGCGTTAACATTGACATAAGTTTACATGAAGATGGTAACAATTTTCGTGCGGTTCATTACACTTTTTAACCTTTGGAGGACTTGGACTGCCACAGACGGAAATGAGCGCATATCTTCCATATATCCAACAAACATCTGGCGAGCGGATAGGTTTGTTGCAGGATCAGACCCATGAGACCTGTCAGGAACCACGAAGCAGATGTGAAGGCACCGAAGATGAGCAGATGAATTCCTCCCAGAACCACTGCGATACCAATGAGAGAAATGATATGACGCAAAGCGAGCAATAGACCGAGAAATGTACCTTTTACCCCGCCCTGATCCTCGGGAGCTGTAGCGCCAAACTGCATATATAACAAAGCATGATGTATGATCCATCCATATACAATCCATCCGGCTACATATGGAATGCCTGGCAGCAGCAGCTGCAGCGAGTGGAATCCATCCAGAAAGATACTATACAGCTTGGGGATCAACCAGTAAGCAGGCAGCAGCAATAATAGCGTTTTAATGAAATGAAGAAGCATCATCGGTTTCCACACTGCCTTGATCCCACGTATAAAAGGAATACGTTCTTCTGTATGATTGAAGTGTTGTAATGAATAGAGTAGCCCTGCCTGGATGAGAGGGGTAATCAGCATGCGGAGCAGGAGCATGGCCCCAAGTATCCATAAATAGCGATGCACCTCGGGATGGGTAGACAGACTGAGCTGGCTTTCCATTTTAAATAAAATGGTACTCAGCTCCCCGGCGTCAGGGTCCGGATAGCGCAGCAGCAAGGGAATGACTGCCGATTGCACCATTTTATAGATGAAGTAACCCCACACCAGCTGATAGAGAAACAAAAGTGCCACAATGAACATATGCTGACGGACGAGAAACCAGCCCTCACGTATTTTTGCTTTCACTGTCTCCACCTCACCATGACAGACCTCCGAATATAGCTTCAATAAGCTTGGTTACACTCATGCTCCAGCGGAACTTGGATGGTTCATCCAGATCGGCTTTCAAAAAGTTATTCATATGACGGTTCTCCAGCACAACGGTATATAACGGATCGGTCATGGCCCAGGATACAGGCGAGCTGTACGTTAACTTGTACGTAATTTGACCGTTACTACCATCCCATTCCTTGGCGACGATGTGTCCATCTTCAAAAACGATGCGAACGGGTACCTTCTCGTAGTCGCTGCCTTTCTTTACTAATGTTACCGATGATTCATACAACGTTTGACCGTCTTTCTCAACAGGCTTGACCTGGATATTCTCCACTGCGAAGTCGGCCATTCCGTCTTCATATACGTATTGATTAAAATAATCAGACCAGGACTTACGGGTCACTTGCTCCACGACCTTTTGGAAATCGGCCGAAGTGGGATGTTTGAATCGATATTTTTTGACATAAGTTGAAAGAATGCGTTCCATCGTTTTAGCGCCTACTTGTTGTTCGATGCCCAGCAGCACAAGCTTGCCCCTTGTGTAAACATTGGCTGCGTAATGATTCTGCGAATCAAACTTCCAGGACTCCTGAGTGAGTGAGGCAGGCGAAGTAATTAAGCCGGATTGAACGGGAAGATTCGGAATAAGTCCGTATTCCTGCTCCATCAGTTTGTCTTCTGCGTAAGAGGTGAACCCTTCATCCAGCCAGGCTTCTTCAAATTCATTGCTGGCAACCATACCATAGAAGTACTGATGGCCGATCTCGTGTACAACCGTGCGTTCCAGATCGTAGCCTGGTGTAGTGTCGTCCGCGCCGAAGGCTGTAACTAAGGTAGGATACTCCATGCCGCCTGCTCCATTGCCTGTTTTTGGTGGGACAACGATAGAGAGCGTGGAATACGGATACGGACCAAACCACTTGCTGTAATTCGAAAGAGCTGCTTTGGCCGCATAGAAGTAACGTTCCTTCAGATCCTGGTGGGCAGGGTCCAGATAGAGCTTGATTCGTACACCTGGCACGTTGGGAGTGGAGAAGGGTTCTTCTGCATAAACAAAGTCAGGTGAGGCTGCCCAAGCGAAGTCATGTACATCGTCAGCATAGAATTGATAGATCTTCTCGCCATTTTTAATTACAGCCTGCTTCGTTGGAAACCCGGTCGCGGCAACCTTGTATGTTTCCGGTACCCGAATACGCACACTATAGATGCCAAAATCCGCATAAAACTCGGAATTGCCGTGGTACTGATGCAGATTCCATCCCTCTGCCGTACGTCCTCGCGTGCCTGCAGGCTCGTATACACTGATTTTGGGGAACCATTGGCCCGCCATAACGAAGTTTTCAGCAGTTCCCATACGGGCAAAGATTTTGGGCAGCTTGACCTCAAACCGGGTGTGCAGTGTAATGGTTTCTCCGCCCTTGACCGGCTTGGGTAATCTCACTTTTATGAGCGTTTTGTCTTTCATGTTTCCGTCATCCGGCTGTACATACTGCATCCGGTGCAGGAGGGAAAGCCCGTCCTCTGTTTTCATCTCCGTAATATTCATGGAGCCGTAACCGTCCGTTGGCATCACATCACCGCGAAGCTTTCCGCCGGATTCCTTCATAAATGTGGTGTCAGTAGAAGAGAATGCATTGGGGTATAGGTGGAAGTAAATTTCGCTGACTGTTTTTTTACCCGGATGAGTCCAGGTCAGCGTCTGCGTTCCCTCCAAAACATTGCCGTCTACCAGCTTCACATCCATGTGATATTCCACCACGCGGTTGCTGAACACCTCAGCAGTAGGTGTCTGTACACTTTCTGGAGGTGCCGGAGTTTGGACCTTTGCCGGAGGCTTGCCCAATTCCGGGGCGAGCGTTGGCAAGTCGGATGTCGTAGAACGAGTGTGATCCAGAGTGATCCATATGGCTCCGGTAAACACACACAGGGCCAGAATTGCAGTAAGCCAGCTCTTGGCGCGTAGTGGAATCATCGTTAAATACCTCCCGTTGACAAGCATCTACAGCATGTATATGTTTGCAATGGGGCGATTATTAGTTAAAATATTTGTATCAACCCTTGGAGGCTATAACTATGGATCAAAACGAGCAAAACGGCAAAAAACAGATTGCCTTGAATATCGTAAGTGCCAAGAGCAAACATAAAGGTTTCGGTGCAGGCTCCATTGATCTGAACAACCTGTCGCCGGTTATTATTGATAATGGCGAGGCAAAGATTGATATTGGTGCCATGCATGCAAAGAGCAAGGTAGAACGTGGAATTAAGTTTTCGACGAATCGGGAAGATGTACCTAACGGTCGCCAGGTATGGCTGGTTTGGGTAGCTGTGGACCGCACGGAACAGGGACAGTTATATGGCGGAGCAACAGCGTGCGAGATGTGGATTGATACCGAGGCGAAACGAGGATGGAAGCTGCTGGCTGACCATGTAAACCGGATGGATTATGCAATGAAGCGCCGCTTCATGCTGGATGAGCTCGGACCAGAGGATCGTGCAGCTCTCAAGAAGCTGTTGATTACACACAATGAAGAGTGGTGGAACGCTTCTCCGGATGAACTAAAAGAAGCACTTTCCTGATAAAAGCCTTGTATGCTGTATCCTTTAAAAGGAGCATGAAAAGCCCCGCAACCGAAATGATCGGTTCGGGGCTTTTGCTTTACAAGTGGGAAGAGGATTAGAAATAGTGAACAAGACTGACCTGCAGAAAGAACCTGAAGCCGGTCAATCACAGTGACGCAATTAAGTCATTACGTAGTTGCGTCATTCTACCCACCAACGTTTAAAGTCTCTCCACCACGAATGCTTTTCTTCCTGGATTCCTTCTTGATTCTGTACCTCACGACTTCCTTCATTCTTTTTGGGATCCGTATTCTCCGTTGCCCCGCTGCAGGTTTCTGTCGGTTCAGTACCGTCAATGAAAACCTCAAGCCGTTTCTCTTCACAGCCATTACCCGCCAGTTTTCCGGACTCGGGATCAATATATACACTGACCACATGATCGGGAACAGGGAAGATCTTAGGCGGCACACTTGCAAGTGCCTGTTCTGTAAATTGGGCAAACATCGGTGCTGCGCGGCGTCCATCCGACGTGGAGATGGCTTTGCCCTGATCATAACCGACCCATACTGCGGTAGAGAGTTCGGGGGTGAAGCCAACCATCCAGGCATCCGTATTGGTCGTACCGGTTTTGCCTGCTACGGGGCGCTTAATCGTTGTAGCTACCCGATTCCCTGTACCACCATTTTCGAACACACTTTCCATTAAACGTGTCAGTACATATGCGGCGGCAGGTTCTACCACATTTTCGGCCTTGGTTTGTGGTGCTTCATAGATTACACGTCCTGCTGCATCCGTCACCTGCAGAATGGCGACAGGAGGCATCCGTTGTCCGCCTGCAGCGATGACGGAGAAGGCCGAAGCCATTTCTAGTGGGCTCACGGGTGAGGTGCCCAAGGCGAGAGAAGGGACAGCACTGAGATTGCTTGTAATCCCCAGACTTTTGGCCATATCCACGACCTGCTCAGGCCCGATCTGCATAATTGTATTGACCGCATAGATATTGTCTGAAGCGGCAATTGCCTGCCTTAGATCAATTTCCCCCAGATACTTGTCGCCGAAATTGCCCGGTTTATAGGTCTTGCGATCATTGTCATAGTGAAACAGGGTTGGTTCGCTATTGAAGATAGAGGCGCTTGTCAGCTCTTTGGACTCCAGTGCAGCCAGATACATAATAGGCTTAAATGCAGATCCTGGCTGGCGTGTCGTCGCCAGAACATGGTTGATCTGATTGTTCCGGTAGTTTTTGCCGCCTACCATAGCCTTGATATAGCCTGTACGAGGGTCTATGGACACGAGAGCTGTCTCCAGTTCACTGCTCGGATCCATGCCTTTGGCTACAGCGTCTTCAGCTGCCTTTTGCACACGCAGATCCAGAGTGGTGTATATATTTAGTCCTCCATGGTCCAGCATGGCTTCAGTAATGCCCAGCTCCTTGACCGCAAGGCTGCGAATGTAATCCCGGAAATAAGGTGCGCTTTCTACTGTTTTGCGTTCACTTTCCGGTTTAAAAGACAGCATTTCCTCATAAGCCTTGTCCGCCTCGGCTTTTGTTATCTTGCCGATATCAACCATGGCGGCCAGTACGATTTTCTGCCGATCCTTCGCGTTCTTCATATGGTTATATGGAGAATAGTAGGTGGGGCCTTTTGGAATGCCTGCGAGCATGGCGCTTTCCGCCAAATCGAGCTGTTTGGCTGATTTGCCGAAATACATGCGCGAAGCTGCTTCGATTCCGTATGCACCATGACCATAATAGATTTCATTGAGATACATTTGCAGAATTTCATCTTTGCTGTATTTCATTTCAAGCTGTGCCGTGTACATGGCCTCTTTGGCCTTGCGAGTCCAGGTCTTCTCATGGGAAAGATATAGATTTCGCGCAAGCTGTTGTGTGAGGGTGCTGGCACCTTGGGACATTTCCATATGCTGCAGGTTAACGAGCACGGCCCGTCCCACCCCTTGAATGTCAAAACCATAATGGTCATAGAATTTTCGATCCTCGACAGCCAGAGTGGCAGTGACCAGGTCTTTTGAGATGTCCTGAAGCTGCACAGGCACGGAATCCTTGCCGCCTGCAGAGAAGGTGGCAATGACTTCGCCTTGGCTATCCAGCAGCCTTGAGTTGCGATCCGAATCAGCTAGGGGTAGGCTGGTCGCATATAGATAGACCAATCCTGCAGTCGTTGCAATAACGCCGAGAACAGCGAGCAGAGAGAGGCTTTTGATCCATTTTAATAAACGGAACCCGCGTTTGCGGGTTTTCTGGCGATGTTGAGTCATGGAACGGGCTCCTTTCTTCTTTTCTTCCCAGTATGGGATTTCATGGACAGGGATATTCAGTCTGCCGCGGAACAGTTTAAAATGTAGCATTTCTGCAGAAAAAACCGTTTTGCAGGATAAACATCTATCGCGTATAATGCAAAAGGGTAATGAAAAGTAGCAGTTCGGCACAACATACAAAAAGGCACAGAAAGACGAACAGCACCAATTGTCATTGATTCGTTGATCGGTCAGACGCTTAGCACGCTGTGGTCAATTTAATCTATATAATGAAGTGAACGCGGACCTTTCCCGCAGCCAGCAACCCTAATGCTTTGGCGCCGAACGCTGGGCGTGCTTGTGCGAACCGGGCGGCGTGCAGCGCCATGCTTGATATGGCTGATCAATAACTTTACGGAAAGAAGGTAGAGATCATGGAATTGTGGTTCACGGAGAAACAGACCCCGGCATTCGGGATTACCGCGAAGATTAAGCAGACATATGTAAGCGAGAAGACGGACTTTCAGGACTTGGCCATGGTAGAAACCGAGGAATTCGGTAACATGCTGCTGCTTGACGGTATGGTGATGACAACTGTGAAAGACGAGTTCGTATATCACGAGATGGCGGCTCACCCTGCCCTGAATACTCACCCGAATCCGAAAAAAGTTTTGGTTGTTGGTGGTGGTGACGGCGGCGTTATCCGTGAAGTCATCAAACACGCTGCAGTAGAAAAAGCAATTCTCGTCGAAATCGACGGTAAAGTTATTGAGTATTCCAAAAAATATTTGCCTGAAATTGCCGGTAAACTGGACGAGCCTAATGTTGAAGTGCTCGTGAATGACGGCTATATGCATATTATTGAACATAAAAATGAGTACGATGTAATCATCGTGGATTCCACGGAGCCTGTAGGTCCTGCTGCACCACTGTTTGAGCGTGGTTTTTATCAAGGGATCCATGAAGCACTGAAAGAGGATGGCATCTTTGTTGCACAAACCGACAACCCTTGGTTCAAAGCAGACCTGATTCAAAAGGTGAACAAGGATGTGAAAGAAATCTTCCCCATTGTACATGTATACGGCTGTAACATTCCAACGTACCCAAGCGGTCTGTGGACATTCACAATGGGCAGCAAGAAACATGATCCACTTCAAGTGGATGAGACTCAAATTCCAGAGATGGACACCAAATATTACTCACCACGTTTGCATAAGGCAGCCTTTGTACTTCCTAAATTCGTGGAAGACTTAACGAAATAAAGGGGAAATCATTAATGAAATTGGATCAAGCTTATTCTGGTAACGTATTTATTTGCAGTTCCGAGGATTATGAGAATTCCAAAGCGGTCATCTACGGAATGCCAATGGACTATACTGTCAGCTTCCGTCCGGGTTCCCGATTCGGTCCTTCTCATATCCGCCAAGCCTCGGTTGGACTTGAAGAATACAGCCCGTACCTCGACAAGAGTATTGTCGATATGACCTACTTTGACGCTGGAGATCTGCTCTTGCCTTTCGGTAACGCAGGACGCAGCCTTGAAGTGATCAACGAGTATATCGGCAGCCTGCTGGCTGATGACAAATTCCCGATCGGTCTTGGCGGGGAGCATCTGGTCACTTGGCCAGTGATCCAACAAATGTACAAGAAATATCCGGACCTCATCCTGATTCATATTGATGCACATGCAGACCTTCGTGAAAGCTATGAAGGTGAGCCGTTGTCCCACTCGACGCCAGTACGCAAAGCAGCTGAGCTGATGGGCGGCAAAAATATTTATCAATTCGGAATCCGTTCCGGCTCCCGTGAAGAGTTCCAGTATGGCCGGGATAACATTAACTTCTACCCGTTTGAAGTCGCAGCTCCAATGAAGGAAGCTCTTCCCAAAATGGGCAATCGTCCAGTGTATGTGACCATTGATATCGATGTGCTTGATCCATCGGCTGCTCCAGGAACAGGTACAGCGGAAGCGGGCGGCATCACGTCCAAAGAACTGCTTGAAGCCGTCCACATGATTGCCGGATCGGATGTAAATGTAGTTGGCTGTGACCTGGTTGAGGTAGCGCCAATCTATGATCCAACACAACAGACACAGATTGTAGCTGCTAAGCTGATCCGTGAGATGCTGCTTGGCTTCGTGAAGTAATAACCTGAATAATGGTGAGAACATAACACTCTCTTTCTGCGCGGATCCAATTTTGCGTAGGGGAGGGTGTTTTCGTTATCAGGACACTTGTAAAGGATGCTCCACCATCCTGTTTTAGCGAGTCGAATATTTGATTGGGTGGTGTTCACTTCATTGAACCTCGGCCCACGACTATGTTATACTGTCTACAACGTAATAGGTAATATATCAAATTATTGATGTATTACATCAGGGAAGTATATGGTGGTCTGGTTCGGCCATACACTATAAAAAGAGTCCTTGTCGTTGGTAGCGACAAAGACTCTGAGGACCAGAAGGGCTGTGGACTGCCACGGCGTGCATTAAATTTCATAGCTTAGTTCAAGCGAAACCCACCGTCAGGCTCCAACCTATGAGGTGGGTTTTCGCTTGTTACGAAACTTTTTACGCAACCACCGGTATAGCCTTCGTACACTCAGTACCAGACTGAGAATCGCAGCAATCCACCGGATCACATCAAGCAACGCCACAAGCTTGACCATCGACGTCACCCCCTCTCGGGAAGCTGCGCCGTGGTCATGAAAACATCCACCGTAATTCAGAGTCCTTAACATCAATTATAGCACGTATGTTCGCATGACTCTACCATTTATTGCATACCATGAATGCCTCGCTCCATACGTTTACGAACGACCACCCTTATCTACAAGATCCCAATCGTAGGTAAAGGTGGCTTTTTTATTGCAGTAATGTCATTGGTGATAGACCAATTGTTACCTTAGAACGTGCAAATTCGGGTAAAACATAGAAGGAGGTGTCGCGATGACAATAAAGAGTGCGATCACATGGAAACGGATTGGGACATTGGCATTATCCTTAACGCTGGCCTGGGGATTGGGGCCAGTATATGCACAGTCCGGTGTAAGTGCTGCTGCAGCCTCATCCACTTGTGGAAGTGGAGATCATGGATTGTCTGCTACATTGAAGAAAGGCAGCGGTGTAGAAGACCAGCATCTGCAGTTTACAGACATTGATTTCCTGAACAACACAACGGGTCGTGCTGCTGGGGAGGGGTTCCTGATTGGCACCTCGAATGCGGGTTGTACGTGGCAATCCATCTATACTGGACAATGGCAGTTCATGCAGATTGATTTTCCGAATAACGTAAATGGATTTGCCTTAGCGCATATGATGAATTCTGCCAAGACGTATCTTATTCGTACGACAGATGGGGGATCACACTGGAACCGACTTGATACCCCTGGCATGCAGTTCAAGCGAATTGATTTTAAAAATAAAAACGAAGGTTACGGCTACACCTATAATGGCGCGTATCGGACACAGGACGGCGGATTAAGCTGGATTAAAATCCATACCCCCGCAAATACGAGATCGGTGGCTTTCGCTACAAATAAACAAGGCTATGCTGTACAAGTTGTACCGAGCTCGGGATATCAGCTGCTCCGAACAACAGATGGGGGGAAGAACTGGACAACCTCTCTCAAAGTCGCTTCGGCTACATGGAATGGGGCAGATCTATATGCAAACGGGAAGCAGGTATGGGCTGTCCTGTATGGTGATGCAGGCATGTCTCAACAATCATATTCCCTATATGCAAGCGGGAATGAAGGCAGAAGCTGGAGGCAGGTTTTTACTCAGTCGACAGCAGGCGGAGGCCCTGCACCGGGTGGCAGCAATATCGGTAAAGGAAAGGGCCCGGCAGACCCAGGGGGCCATCCTGGGAACATGTCGCTAATCGGTGACCAGGCAGCTTATCTCTCAGGTGGATCTCCTGCTGCTGGTAAAGTGGGTATTGGGCGTTCGTATGATGCAGGTTCCACATGGGAAAATATCGATCTGAAGGATCCGGGTTATAGCTCGCGGATCTCATTCCCATCAGCCCAAACAGGCTGGCTCGTTGTAACAAGTGACAACTCACCTGCCGTCTATCAAACGACAGATGGGGAACTTCTTGGGTACAAAAAATGTTGTTACCTTCAGAGCGGGATTAAATGGTACTTTAATTTGAAATAACAATCAACCAAATTCATTAGTGGAAACGAAAAAAAACCATTTCGTAGCTCTATGTTCATTCTGCCCAAAAAACAAGCCCTTTCCAGAGTAATTATGCTGGTAAAGGGCTTGTTTTTGTAAAAATAAAAACGGTTGAAACCTGTTTGAAAACAAGTTATTGTAAGCGATAACAACACATTTTGGGAGGTTGAAATCATGGTTGGTGTTACTTTAAAGGCGAATTCAGATCAAGGATTAATAAATCGCAATATATACGGTCACTTTTCTGAACATTTGGGACGTTGTATTTACGAAGGGATTTGGGTAGGGGAAGATTCACCTATACCGAATACGGAAGGGATACGCAATGACGTGCTGGCGGCACTGCAGAAGCTGAATATTCCGGTACTTCGCTGGCCGGGTGGTTGTTTTGCTGATGAATATCACTGGAAGGATGGCGTAGGTCCAAAAAGTGAACGCGCACGCATGATTAATACGAACTGGGGCGGCGTGGAAGAGAATAACCATTTTGGAACACATGAATTCCTAAGATTATGTGAGCTGTTAGGAACAGAACCATATATCAGCGGCAATGTGGGTAGCGGAACCGTCCATGAAATGCAGCAGTGGGTCGAATACATTACGTTTGACGGGGAATCTCCCATGGCCAACTGGCGCAAGGATAATGGTAGGGATAAGCCATGGAAACTGACTTACTTTGGTGTGGGTAATGAAAACTGGGGATGTGGAGGTAACATGCGTGCCGAGTATTACGCGGATGAGTATCGTCGGTATGCTACATATGTACGTAATTATTCTGATAATCAGATCTATAAGATTGCCTGCGGGCCCAACGAGGACAACTACCACTGGACAGAAGTATTGATGCGTGAAGCGGGACAGCACATGAACGGCTTAAGCCTTCATTATTATACATTGCCGACGGGAGTGTGGAATGATAAGGGCGAATCTACCGGATTTGATGATCAAGCCTGGTTCCAGACCCTGAAGCGTACATTGCGCATGGAAGAATTGATCGTGAAGCATTCCGAGATTATGGATAAATATGACCCGGATGGCAAGGTGGGACTTATTATTGATGAATGGGGAACCTGGTACAACGTCGAGCCAGGGACGAATCCGGGATTCCTCTATCAGCAAAACACAATGCGGGATGCCCTGGTGGCTGGCATTAACCTGAACCTGTTCAATCGCTACAATAAACGGGTGCAAATGGCCAATTTGGCACAGATCGTTAATGTACTGCAGGCTTTGGTCCTGACAGAAGGCGAGCGTATGCTGCTCACCCCAACATATCATGTGTTTGATATGTATCAGGTTCATATGGATGCACAGCGGTTGGAGCTGAACTATGAGAGCCCTGGATATACGCTTGGTGAAGATACCATTCCTCAGCTTAGCTTGTCCGCTTCCCGCAGTAAGGACGGCGTGATTCATGTAACGGCATGCAATCTCAGTCACACAGATGAACTGGAAGTGGTATGCCAGCTTGAGGCTGCGGAATCTTCTTCCGTATCTGGTCGAATTCTGCATCATGCCGATTTTGGTGCATTCAATACATTTGAAGATCCGAGCAAGGTTGAGCCGACCGATTGGAAGGGTGTTACCCTGGTTAATCAGGAGTTGCGTTTTGTCCTGCCGCCTGCATCTGTAGGGGTACTTGCAATCCAGGAGTAATGCGATGAGCACATCTGATTCAAGTCATTTTGGGGCTAAGCAGGAGTCATGTAAGGGATGCAGTGATCAACATGCTGTCAACATCAGTGATTCCAAAATGGCCCGATTGGTGGAGATTGCCTCGCGTTCGCGCCCTGTCGTTCAGGATGAGGAATATAAGAGGCGATTATCCACATGTGCAGACTGCCCAGGACTGCAATATGGCACTACCTGCCGCTATTGCGGCTGTCTGGTCCAGGTTCGTGCCAAGCTGGTAGAATCAATCTGCCCGTTCCCTTATGAATCCAGGTGGTCGAACCTTTAACGTTTGATTTCATTATAATGTAACTAAGCAGGGCTGCACTTTTAGGGTGTAGCTCTGCTTTTTTTGATGATATGGGACAAAAACTCTGAATTTGGATTTGAATTGAGCGGGTGAACTGGATATAGTTATACAGTAGAGTGTAGGATAGAGAGCTATCCGGTCATATTAGCGCGTATAGCGGTACTCGAATTCGGGAAGGGCTGTTCTCACCGGTCCTGCCCGATTTTGCGCCGCCTCGAATATATTGGAGGTTAACATTCATGTCGAACATGCGACCGGTTCAGATCCGGCTGCACAGCCGTTATGAAGGCGAAGATGTGCTGCAGGAAATGAAGGGTGAAGCCGTGTTGAAGGGTTCTGTGCTCTACGTTCGTTACGAAGAGCCGCAGGCTGGACCTGAGGGCGGTATTACTCGAACAACATTGAAGCTTGGTGGACAATCCCTCAAGATTATACGCCATGGTGAGGTGGAATCGGAGCAAACGTTTGAAATGAATCGCAAGCTCCCAGGTTTTTACCGATCACCTTACATGTCATTTACCCTGTCCACGCATACACATAAGCTGGACCTTTCCATACAGGGATTGAGCGCACGCGCAGCGTGGAGCTATGACTTTTACCGCTTTGACGAAGAAGCCGGACATTTTGAGATCAGTTTGCACATACAGGAGGAACCAATTTCATGACACGTAATCCACTAGATACGATTAACGAACGGGTAAGTACCGCGATCGGCAATGCTGTTGTTGCTGCCGGACTCGTTACGCAAGAGGAACTGCCAGCCATCACACTTGAAGTGCCGCGTGACAAGTCGCACGGGGATTTGGCGACCAATGCAGCCATGCAGCTGACCAAGATTGCCAAGCGCAATCCACGCCAGATTGCAGAAGAGATCATTGCGAATCTGAACCTTGTGGAAGCTGGAATCGAGAAGGCAGAGATTGCCGGACCAGGATTTATCAACTTCAAATTGGACAAGAGCTACCTTTACCCGGTGCTTGAACTTGTTCATGAACAAGGTGAGAACTACGGACGGATCAATGTCGGCGAAGGGCGCAAGGTCGAGATGGAGTTTGTCAGTGCGAATCCGACAGGCAGCTTGCATCTGGGACATGCCCGTGGAGCGGCCGTGGGTGATGCGCTCTGCAACATCCTTGATTATGCCGGGTATGACGTAACACGTGAATACTACATTAATGATGCGGGCAACCAGGTGTTTAACCTGGCACGTTCCATTGAAGCACGCTATTTGCAGGAGCTCGGTCAGGATGCCGAGATGCCGGAAGATGGTTACCACGGCGAGGATATCAAAGGATTTGCCAAGGAGCTGGTAGCCGAAAAGGGAGACAGCTTGCTGTCGATGCATCCAGGTGATCGTGCTGCTTATTTCCGTGACTATGGTCTGGAGAAAGAGCTCGATAAAATCAAGCGCGACCTGAATCGCTTCCGCGTTAACTTCGACATCTGGTTCAGCGAGACTTCCTTGTACGACAATGGGGAAGTGCTTCGTGTCCTTGACGAATTGCGTGATCGTGACGAAATTTACGAAAAAGACGGAGCAACTTGGCTGAAAACCATGCAATATGGTGACGACAAAGAACGTGTATTGATCAAAAATGATGGCACGTACACGTACCTGACGCCGGATATTGCATATCACCGTGACAAGTATTCCCGTGGATATGACACGATGATCAACATTTGGGGAGCTGACCACCATGGATATATTCCACGGATGAAAGCAGCAATGCAGGCACTGGGTAATGACCCAACCAAGCTGGTGGTATTGATTGCACAGATGGTGAGCTTGTTCCAGAATGGCGAAAAAGTGAAGATGTCGAAGCGTACCGGTAAAGCGGTAACGATGGAAGATCTGATGGATGAAGTGGGTATTGATGCGATCCGCTACTTCTTCACGATGCGCAGCATGGATTCCCATCTGGACTTTGATATGGATCTCGCGATTTCGACGTCCAATGAGAACCCGGTATTCTATGTACAATATGCACATGCCCGCGTGTGCAGCGTATACCGTCAGGCTGAAGAGCAGGGTATTGAGCTGCTTCCGCTGGCACAGATTGACCTGTCCAAGCTGAATACGGAACATGAATTCGATCTTCTTCGCAAAATGGGCGAGCTGCCTGAAGAGATTGCCGCAGCAGCTACCGGATATGCGCCTCATCGCATGATCCGTTATGTATATGAGCTGGCTTCATTGTTCCACAGCTACTATCGTGCTGAACGCGTCATTACCGAAGACGCGGGTCAAACCCAAGCGCGTCTGGCGCTGATCGGTGCTGTTCGCACCGTCATCGCGACAGCGCTCCGTCTGGTAGGCGTATCCGCACCAGACAAAATGTAAACCGTAAGGCCAAGCATCGCAGCAGCGGCTTGGCCCATGGCAAAAAGTCTCCATGCATCACGCCTGCTATGCAGCGTGGACATGGAGACTTTTTTTGCTGTGCCCGGTGCTCCATCCCGCCAAGGCTTGGCGGACCAGCCGGGCACCGAGCCAGCCAGCCTGCCAAAGGCTGCTGCTGGCAAGACCCCAGGGGCAGCGGCAAAACGCAGCTGCCCCATCACCCGCCGCCCTCCTGCATCAGCCGGAGTGCGTCAATCTCGCCACCGCGCACTTTGCTCTTCGCGGTGGTGGACTTGCGTGCGCGCAGCGGAACGGTTGCGCGCTTGACCAGCGCCTTGATCTCGCTGGGCGAGAGACCCGGATGCTTCGCGAGCAGCAGCGCAATAGCGCCGCTCACATGGGACGTAGCCATGGATGTGCCACTCATCTCATGATGTTTGCCCTGCACCCAGGAAGAGATGATCTTGTCGCCAGGGGCATAGACATCCACATATGCACCGCGGTTGCTGAAGGACGCAATCCGCCGATTTTTGTCGGTGGCTCCCACCGAAATGGTCTGCGGATAACGTGCAGGATAATCGATGCTGCGGCGTTTGCCGTCATTTCCTGACGAAGCGACAATGACGATGCCAGCCTGATGTGCACGGTTAACCACATCAAGGAGTGCCTTGCTGCGGGTTTTCATGCCGAAACTCATATTGATGATATCGACACGGTTACGCACACACCAATCGATGCCCAGTACAATGTCAGAGACATAGGCGGAACCGTTATGGTCAAATGCCTTGACCGGATAGATCAGGGAACGCGGAGCTACGCCAATCATGCCTTCCGTGCTATTCGCTGCGGCGATCGTTCCGGCAATATGGGTACCATGACCGTTGTCGTCATGAGGAAGCAGACTGCGGTTTAACAGGTTGATCCCGCGAGTCAGGGAGTACCTGAGATCAGGGTGGTGATAATCGGCACCTGTATCGATCACGCCAATTTTGATCCGGTGTCCTGTGGAGACAGACCATACTTTCGGTGCACGAATCTGCTTCACTCCCCATGGAACCCCTTGAGCTGTGGCCGGCTTGTTGTGAAGTGCTGTTGCATGAAGGGAGATTTGCATATCTTCCTCTACAGTAATCTCATCACGGTATGGATCCAGAACCTCCGGACAATGGATCGGAGCGATAATGGAGCGGGCCAGCCGTGAGGATCGTACCACGCTAAGATGAGTATGCTCATTCCGCATCCGCGAGAGCTCAAGCAGACAGGCTTCATACTGTCCAGGTTTGGCGAACCGGATCAGATATCGCCCTGCCTGTTCCGGTTCAGGACGTTGCATTCCTTCAACTAATTGATGCAAAAAACCAGTATAGTCCATTATGGGCTGCCCCCTTCGGGATGAACATGCTGAGGTATTCTATGAATGCGTTCATCCCGCCGCATGGGGAACTTGCCCTTTTTTTACAAAAAGACGTTCTCTCCGTGTCAAAACGGGCGCAGGGACATATGATGGATGGAGGGCTAGAGGGCTCTTGCGGGGACCCTGGCGAGGAGCGATCCTTCAGGGGTATACAGTCAGAAGGCGGAGGGGACTCCGTCTTTTTCATTTTTCGCTAACTTTTACAGAATCGACATATTTGCAAACGGGAAGCACAGCACCTTGAATTTATATCAAATGCCTACATAAAAACTTGCTTTTTACCGCTAAATAGGTTTTACTTAGGTTTGTTAATGGATATGTTATACGTAACAGTCCAGCTCGTAGGGATATAAAGTGAATTATGTGTGAGAGGAAGTGTCTGTCAGTGAGTACCTCGCTCAATTTGAAAATTGATAAAGAGAAGGTAAGAGAGATTCCTTTGGTTGACCTTGCCTTTATGGTGCTGAAAGCGGCCAATACGCCGTACTACTACCGTGATTTGATGAATGAGGTAGCGAAGCAGCGCGGAATGACTGATGAAGAAATCAACGAGTTTATTGCCCAGCTATATACCGAGATCAATATCGATGGCCGTTTTGCCTGCGTCGGTACAAGTCTTTGGGGATTGAAACGCTGGTATCCAGTAGGTGGAACAGAAGACTCCATGACGGGTGCGAAGCGTCCGCGCATCATCAACGATGAAGACGATGATCTGGAAGATGAGGACTTTGGCGAAGAGGAAGACAGCTACAACAGTGACGAAGACTTCGACAATGCCGATGACGATCAAGATGATGATGACGATGATGACGATGACGATGACGACATCTTTGATGAAGATGACAGCGATGAAGAAGTTCTGGTTGAAGATGATGATTTGGATGACGAAGACCTCGATGAAGACGATGAAGATGAGTCCGAAGACGAGGATGATTTTGACGACGATTCCGATAAGTAACCGTCATTTTTGACGTCGATAATTTACCCGTTTTCCCCAGATAGTCAGCCTTGACAGCGAACGGGGTAACGGGTAAACTATTGCATGGGCTTATGAATGAGCGAGAATATATTTATGTTTTTTATAAAAAGTGCCCCGTCCTGCGGGAGTACTTTTTTTTGTATTTTTAGAGGCAGAATATTGCAAAATGATTGATTTCCGCACGCTCCCGGCCAAACATCCGTGGCCCATTTTTTGTATATAAAAAAACGTCGACAAGAGATGGTTTGATGCCATCTTGGGGACAGGCATGGATGTTTGGCTTTCGGAAAATTTGCACCATTCTTAGCTGTAGAACAAGGTTTGCAAACGGTCTTCGCACAAAAGAGCAGTACGCAGATGCAGGGAATTTCTGCCATTGCTCTTTTTAACGATGATTACCTGGGAAACGGGTTACGATAACACCATATATCGCCTGAATTTCTGCATTTATATTAGGAGGGTAATAACAGTGACAAAGTATATTTTCGTGACGGGCGGAGTTGTGTCCTCCCTGGGTAAAGGGATCACGGCTGCCTCGTTGGGCAGACTGCTGAAAAACAGAGGTCTCAAGGTAACTATTCAAAAATTTGACCCATACATCAACATTGACCCGGGAACAATGAGTCCTTATCAGCACGGTGAGGTTTTTGTAACGGATGATGGCGCGGAAACGGATTTGGACCTTGGTCACTATGAACGTTTTATCGATATCAACCTCTCCAAAAACAGCAACGTCACGACGGGTAAAGTGTATTCCTCCGTTATTAGCAAAGAGCGGCGCGGAGAATACCTCGGCGGCACAGTACAAGTGATTCCGCACATTACGAACGAGATCAAGGAGCGCGTATTCCGCGCTGGACGTGAAGCAGGTTCGGATGTTGTTATTACAGAGATCGGCGGAACTGTAGGCGATATCGAGAGCTTGCCTTTCCTGGAAGCTATTCGTCAGATCAAGAGTGATGTTGGCCGTGACAACGTAATGTATATCCATGTAACGCTGATTCCTTACATCAAGGCAGCTGGTGAAGTGAAAACAAAACCAACCCAGCACAGCGTGAAAGAATTGCGCAGTATCGGTATTCAGCCAAATGTGATTGTATGCCGTACAGAGTACGAGCTGTCCAAAGACATGAAAGCCAAAATCGCTCTCTTCTGTGACATTGATGAAAATGCCGTAGTTGAATGTCGCGATGCAAGCACGTTGTATGAAGTACCTTTGAACCTGCGTGAAGAAGGTTTGGATGAAATCGTGGTAAATCACCTGAAGCTGACCACTCCTGCACCGGATATGAGCGAGTGGGAAGGGCTGGTTGACCGCATCAGCAAATTGCAGCGTACCGTTGAGATTGCCATTGTTGGTAAATATGTAGCACTGCACGATGCTTATCTGAGTGTTGTTGAATCCCTGTCTCATGCAGGATTTGCATCCAATGCAGATGTGAAGATTCGCTGGATCCATTCCGAAGATATTACAGACGAGAACGTAGGCGACCTGCTGCATGGTGTTGGTGGTATCCTTGTTCCGGGTGGTTTCGGAGATCGTGGTATTGAAGGTAAAGTGTCAGCGATCCGTTATGCCCGTGAGAAAAACATTCCATTCTTCGGTATTTGCCTGGGTATGCAGGTTTCCGTAATCGAATATGCACGTTCCATTGTGGGTCTGAATGGTGCGAACAGCTCCGAGATTAACCCGGCTACCGAATTCCCGGTAATCGACCTGCTGCCAGAACAAAAAGATATCGAAAATCTGGGCGGTACAATGCGTCTGGGTCTATATCCTTGTAAGCTGCAAGAAGGTTCTTTGGCTATGGCATGTTATGATGACGAGTTGGTATATGAGAGACACCGTCACCGGTATGAGTTCAACAATGAGTACCGTGAAGCGATTGAAAAAGCAGGTCTGGTCATCTCCGGTACATCTCCGGATGGCCGTTTGGTTGAGATCGTGGAACTTCCGGGACACCCATGGTTCCTGGCTGTACAATTCCATCCGGAATTTACATCCCGTCCGAACCGTCCACAGCCATTGTTCCGTGAATTCGTAAAAGCTTCTTTGGAAAATGCAGAAAAATAATATCAAATTTACCCTATAATGTAGAGGGGTGTTTGCCGAGTGGCCTGTGTTTGCAGGCTGGTGCGGTGAGCACCTCTTTTTTGTTTCGGCAATAGCTCCCATGCAAGTGTGACAAGGATAAAATGTTTGCTGTAATTTGTACGTGGGGCAGGATTTTAATGGGAAGGGTAGAATACTTATCATGACGACTATGGGATAGTTATCCAGATTCGGAGAAATACATGCTTTCCTAAATCCAGGAGGTTACAGAGTGGAAAATAAAAAAGTGTTAATCGTTGATGACCAGAACGGGATTCGAATCCTCTTAATGGAAGTATTCAGCAGTGAGGGATATAACACATTCCAGGCTCCCAATGGCAAGATCGCTCTGGAAATTGTGAATACAGATAAACCTGATCTAGTGTTGCTCGATATGAAGATTCCTGGCATGGATGGCCTTGAAATTTTGAAGCATATTAAGGAAATTGATCCGGATATCAAAGTTATCATGATGACAGCTTATGGCGAACTGGACATGATTAAGGAAGCTACTGATCTCGGTGCACTTATGCATTTCACGAAGCCGTTCGATATTGATGAAATGCGCGTGGCCGTCAACATGCAGCTTCGCAATGATACGGCGAATAGGTGCAGCTGAATCCTGTGAATGCAGGATTTTTTTGTCTGTGCTCTATAGGGCATGTACTTCTTGGGGACAATGGGTATTTCGTCCAATTAACGAGGGAATATTGGAAATGGGAGCGGCTTCATGCGGTGTCTATGAAAACTGTGCTGCAAAGCACAGCATTTTTGCAAATGCTTGTTTAGTATTTGACATGGGATGTGGTATAATAAGCCCGTATGTGATTTCGGCTAAAAACCATAGACACAACCCAAACCCCTAGGAGGATTGAAACCATGCCATTAGTTTCTATGACAAACATGTTGAACAAAGCACTTGAAGGAAAATATGCAGTTGGTCAATACAACATCAATAACCTTGAGTGGACTCAAGCGATTCTTGCAGCTGCAGAAGAAGAGAAATCTCCTGTAATCCTTGGTGTATCCGAAGGTGCAGCACGTCACATGGGTGGCTTCTACACAGTAGTTAAAATGGTAGAAGGACTTATTCATGACATGAAAATCACCGTTGAAGTTGCGATTCACCTGGACCACGGTTCCAGCTTTGATAAATGTAAAGAAGCAATCGATGCCGGATTCACTTCCGTTATGATCGACGGTTCCCACCACTCCATCGACGAGAACATTGAAATGACGAAAAAAGTCGTTGAATATGCACACGCTAAAGGCGTTTCCGTTGAAGCTGAAGTAGGTACTGTTGGCGGCCAGGAAGATGACGTTATCGGCGGCATCCAATACGCTGACCTGAACGAGTGTATCCGTATCGTCAAAGAAACAGGTATCGACACATTGGCACCAGCTCTGGGTTCCGTACACGGTCCTTACCAAGGCGAGCCAAACCTGGGCTTCAAAGAAATGGAAGAAGTTCGTGATGCGGTACAAGTTCCACTCGTATTGCACGGTGGTACAGGTATTCCTAAACATGACATCGATAAAGCCATTTCCCTGGGTACTTCCAAAATTAACGTAAACACGGAGAACCAAATTTCGTTCACAAAAGCGGTTCGTGAAGTGCTTGCAGCTAAACCAGATGCTTACGATCCACGTACGTTCATCGTACCAGGCCGTGAAGCAATCAAAGAAACCGTTAAAGGTAAAATCCGCGAGTTTGGTTCCAACAACAAAGCGTAATTTATCTTTACCAGTTCCATACTGTGAAGTGGAAAGAACACCGCCTAGCCGGTGTCTTTCCATTTTCACACCTTATTTCACGTAGGGAGCCATCAGCACGTCATGCCGTTCATCGGCTGCAAAACACGTAGGGGGACATTAAGCTTTATGGAAAAATTGATGATTAGTGGCGGACGTCCGTTACAGGGGACTGTAACCATAAGCGGCGCCAAGAACAGCGCCATTGCGCTTATTCCTGCAGCATTGCTTGCCGAATCAGAGGTCGTGCTGGATAATCTGCCACTTTTGAGTGATGTGGCGGTTTATGCGGAAATTTTGGAGGAACTCGGAGCTCGTGTATTTTGGGAAGGCAGTCAGATGAAGATCGATCCTTCCGATATCAAATCTATACCTATGCCGAATGGTCCCGTGAAGAAGCTGCGTGCTTCGTATTATATGATGGGAGCATTGCTTGGAAGATTCAAAGAAGCAACAATTGGTTTGCCTGGAGGCTGTAACTTTGAGCCTCGTCCGATTGACCAACACATCAAAGGTTTTGAAGCGCTTGGCGCAACGGTAACGAACGAACATGGATCCATCCATCTGCATGCCAAAGAGCTGCGTGGAGCTAAGATTTACCTGGATGTAAGCAGTGTAGGTGCAACCATTAACATTATGCTGGCGGCAACACGTGCCAAAGGCTCTACAATTATTGAAAACGCGGCTAAAGAGCCTGAGATAATAGATGTAGCAACACTTTTGAATTCAATGGGTGCCAGCATCAAGGGTGCGGGTACTGAAACGATTCGTATTGAAGGCGTGTCGGAGCTCAAAGGCTGCCGACATTCCATTATCCCGGACCGCATACAGGCGGGTACGTATATGATTGCCGCAGCGGCAACGCGCGGTAATGTTTTGATCGACAATGTCATCCCCAAACATCTGGAGGCGTTAACTGCCAAATTGCTGGAGATGGGTGTAGGCATTGAAGAGTTGGATGAGAGTATTCGTGTCATTGGACAACCTTCCTATAGTCATGTGGACGTTAAGGCACTGGTGTACCCGGGATTCCCAACTGACTTGCAGTCTCCGATGACAAGTGTATTAACTCAAGCGACAGGCGTAAGTGTCCTGAGCGATTTTGTATACAGCAATCGATTTAAGCATGTGCCAGAACTGGTGCGTATGGGCGCCAAGATTCGAGTGGAAGGTCGTTCAGCCATCATTGAAGGCGGTGCACTGAATGCGGCCAAAGTAAAAGCATCGGATCTTCGTGCCGGAGCAGCGCTGGTCATTGCCGGTCTGACGGTTAAAGAAGGTGTGACTGAAGTGACAGGCGTCGAATTTATTGATCGTGGCTACGACCACCTCGTCACCAACCTGCGTCTTCTTGGTGCAGATGTGTGGCGTGAAACGGAATAGCGTAAGTTACCATATTGCAAGATTGGTGACTTGACGTTATTATTTTGACAGAACTGCATAACCTTACAACAATTGGGTAAACCTATTCTAATAGAGTTCTCAGCCTCTCCGGGATAAGACGAAATGGTTTTTAGTTTCCTTAACCGGAGGGTCTTTTTTTGGATCAAATATCATATGGCTGTATGAACTGACATCATTCCTTTTCCCCAAACCCCGATTTGTCTGTGCTCCATGACTGGGTACCCGGATCGAAAGCCTCGTGAATTATATGTTCACTTACAAGTGTGTAACACTGTATCATGGTCATCCCACCCGGAAACTTACACTCAACGACAAGTATTTGCATTATAACGGTTACATTCCGTACAATGGACAGAAGAGAACGCAGCTGATTTGTGTTGTTCTCCCATAGCTGATCATCAAGCGAAACTATCCATTTCACGGACTTATTAATTGAATAGGTGGTTATTATATGGATCTACAAATTTCCGATTTGGAAGAAATGAAATTAACGGACCTCTACAAACTGGCCAAAAAATATCAGATTCCCTACTATGGCACACTGAAGAAGAAAGAATTGATTTTTGCCATACTACGAGCTCAGGCTGAACAGAGCGGTTTGATGTTTATGCAAGGTGTGCTTGAGATCCTTCCGGAAGGTTACGGTTTTCTCCGCCCGATTAACTACCTGCCTAGCACCGAAGACATTTATATATCAGCCTCGCAGATTCGTAAGTTCGATCTTAGAACGGGTGACCTCGTATCTGGTAAATGTAGAACGCCGAAGGAAAACGAGAGATATTTCGGTTTGCTGCAAGTCAATGCGGTAAACGGTGAGAATCCTTCAGCTGCTGCGGAAAGACTTCACTTCCCGGCATTAACCCCATTGTATCCGCAGAAAAAGCTGGTTCTCGAAACATCCCCCAACCATTTGTCTACACGCATTATGGATGTGCTGGCTCCTGTAGGTTTGGGACAGCGCGGATTGATCGTAGCACCTCCCAAAGCAGGTAAGACGCTTCTCCTCAAAGAAATTGCCAACAGCATTTCAACCAACAATCCAGAAATTGAACTGTTTGTCCTGTTGATTGATGAACGTCCGGAGGAAGTAACGGATATGTCTCGTTCGGTAAAAGGGGAAGTTGTGGCTTCTACGTTCGATGAGCTGCCTGAGAATCATATCAAGGTTGCGGAACTGGTGCTGGAACGTGCTCTGCGTCTGGTTGAGGCGAAAAAAGATGTAGTTATTTTGCTGGACAGCATTACGCGTCTTGCTCGTGCATATAACCTGGTTATCCCACCATCCGGACGGACGCTTAGTGGGGGTATTGACCCTGCAGCATTCCATCGCCCAAAACGTTTCTTTGGATCAGCGCGGAATGTGGAAGAGGGTGGAAGCCTGACTATTCTGGCAACAGCGTTGATCGATACGGGATCTCGTATGGATGACATTATCTATGAAGAATTTAAAGGTACGGGCAATATGGAGCTTCATCTGGACCGCAAGCTGGCGGAACGCCGTATCTTCCCGGCCATCGATATTCGCCGTTCGGGTACACGCCGAGAAGAAGTATTGCTAAGCAAGGAAGAGCTGGATACCATCTGGACCATTCGTAAAAATATGAATGACTCCCATGATTTTGTGGAAAGCTTCCTGAAAAAACTTCGGAACAGCAAAACGAATGCAGAATTTTTGGCTGCGTTTGATGTTGCGGGCAACAATACAAGCAATTCGGGGACCACAACGACTCGGCGTTCGCCGAGACAGACGGCTACCTCAGCAACAACAACATAAAAAGTACTTTTACACATTCGAATTTGGCAGTTCTGCTGCTGAATTTACCATAAACTCGTCGTTCGGTTTAACCCATTAGATGTGAGGAGAACATCATGTATTTAGTATACGCAGATGAAAAAGGAAATGTATTTGATCACCCATCCCTGTATGGGCTTGCCCGTAGTGGAGATATGATCGTTGAAATTATGGAGGATGAACTCATTCCTCTACCAGAGGGTGCAACTCTGGTTGGATTACCAAGCACTCGTCCCATTGGGATGGATCCAGACACCGGCGAGATGATGCCTCTTCCGAGTGATACACAGGCGGTCGGGGCTTTGCTCCCGCAAGGGTTTACTCGGCTGTGTTTGCCGGGTTATGTGAAAACGGATAAAGAGTATAAGCTTCCTTTGTTCGGCTACTCCGCAGTGGTATGGAAAGATGACGCATTTTACGTTACAGCCCGGATGTCCGATCATCCGGATCAGTGGAATCCGCTGAACTGTGACCGTGATGATGTACGTGCTGGAGTTACGCGGATGACTGAAAAGTATCCTGAGAATCGTCTGTATACCCATTTGTCCAACTGTGCACTCGGGTATGAATGTTTGACATCGTCAAATACGTTCCTGAATCGTTGGGAAGGTGGAGTTCCGGTATCGTACTCCTGTAACGCAGGCTGCTTCGGGTGTATTTCGGAACAACCAGATGACAGTGGCTTTGTTTCCCCGCAGACCCGAATGAATTTCCGGCCTCGTGTGGACGAAATTGTTGAGGTTATGCTGGAACATCTGAAAACACCAGAGTCCATTATCAGCTTTGGGCAGGGATGTGAAGGTGAGCCATCAACTCAGGCTAAGTTGATTATTGAGGCCATCCGTGAGGTGCGTTCCATTACGGATATGGGATATATAAACATTAACACCAACGCTGGTTTGAATGATCATATTCGGGGCATCGTGGATGCAGGGCTGGATTTGATGCGTGTCAGTACGATTAGTGCACTGGATGACCACTATAATGCGTACTACAAACCACGGGGTTATACACTTGCTAACGTGGAGAAGTCAATGAAGTATGCGGCTCAACAAGGTGTGTACACATCGATTAACTATTTGATCTTCCCGGGTGTCACGGATCGGGAAGAGGAGATTGAAGCAATGATTGAGTTTGCCCGGAGAACAGACCTGCGCTTAATTCAAATGCGGAATCTGAACATTGACCCGGAGAGTTATCTGGAACTAATCCCTCCAGCTCAAGGTGATATTCTCGGAATGAAGCAAATGATTGAGATCTTCGAAGAAGAGCTGCCTGATGTCGTTATTGGTTCGTATACACATGTTCCTCCAGCCGGGATGGCGCGTCCGAAACGACTCATCACCTCTTGATAATATTCGATTGCAACACGCATGAGGCCGTGTTATAATCTCTGAAGTTGTGCCATTTACTCTGGGTCCGCTTGAGGCTCAGGGCGGAAAGAGGTGAAAGGTAATGAAAGAAGCAATTCATCCTAAATACACGATCGGTCAAGTAACCTGCGCTTGCGGTAACACTTTTGAGACTGGTTCAGTTAAAGAAGGACTTCGTGTAGAGATTTGCTCCGCTTGCCACCCGTTCTTCACCGGTAAACAGAAGTTTATCGATGCTGGCGGCCGTGTCGATCGTTTCAAGAAAAAATACGGAATCTAATTCAGCAATTCCCTGTGAATTGTCTGCTAATTGCATCCAAGCCACCCCTGCCTATTGGCAGGGGTTTTTATATAGGGATAAAGGTTCCAGTTCACGCCTGGTTGCAATTTGGATAAGCTTACGTTATACTATTTCTTACCGTGCTAGATGGGGAGGTAGCGGTGCCCTGTAACTCGCAATCCGCTATAGCGAGGTTGAATTCCTGCTAGAGGTTTTGTCGATGTGAGGTTTGGTCCCTGAACGTGGTGTTGACGGTTGGGTCCTCCGCAATGAGTACTCATGAACCTGGTCAGGTCCGGAAGGAAGCAGCCATAAGTGAGATCACTCTTGTGCCGGAGGGTTGCCTAGCCTGAGCTGTTGTTCAGGGGTGCCACTTGGATCGCAATTATCGATAGCAGGTGCACGGCTTACTATTTGAAATGTAGAGACCTTTGCAGTTGTATGTATGCAGAGGTCTTTTTGATATGTACAAAAAAACTACGCATCATTGGGTCAGATAAAGTTTGGAATCACCCCGGAATATAGTATAATGGGGGAACGACAAAGGACTCGAATGCGAAGTGGAAGGAAGGTAACGCATCATGGAGCATATCGCGTTATACCGGGCTTGGCGTCCCCAGTCGTTTCAAGATATGGTGGGACAACAGCATATTATTCAGACCTTGCAGAACGCGATTCGTGAACAGCGGACTTCCCATGCCTACTTGTTTAACGGGCCCAGAGGAACGGGGAAGACCAGTGCCGCCAAGATTTTGGCTAAAGCTGTAAACTGCGAGCGCGGACCTGCGCCTGAGCCTTGTAACGAATGTGAAGCTTGCCGCAGGATCACAGCCGGTTCGGTAATGGATGTGCAGGAGATTGATGCTGCATCCAACCGAGGTGTTGAGGAGATCCGCGATCTTCGTGAAAAGGTTAAATATGCCCCGACGGAAGTCCGGCAGAAAGTCTATATTATTGATGAAGTGCACATGTTAACGACAGAGGCGTTTAACGCTTTGCTCAAAACATTGGAGGAACCTCCTCCGCATGTCATGTTTATTTTGGCAACAACCGAACCACACCGCCTTCCGGCCACAATTATCTCCAGGTGTCAGCGATTCGATTTCCGCCGGGTTTCCCTAGAGGAGCAGACGGCAAGACTTACGCTGATCTGCGAACAGGAGGGTATGGAGGCTGATCAGGATGCACTCCAATACATCGCTCGTCTGTCGGACGGGGGAATGCGGGATGCGCTCAGTGTTCTGGATCAGATCTCATCTTTCACAGATGGAAGAGTAACATATCAGCAGGTTATGGATATGACCGGAGGAATTCCTTCAGAGCAATTTGCCAAGCTTGCCGCTTCACTGCTTAAAGGTGATGTCGGACATATTTTGCAGATGATCGAAGGATTTATGCATGAAGGCAAGAGTGCAGATAAATGTATGGAAAACTTGCTGTATTACTTCCGTGATTTACTTATGATCAAGATGGTACCGGATGCTGATAAACTGACAGATCGGGTGCTTAACCCCGAGTCTTTCCGTGATATGGCAGAATCCTTCACGAAGGAACAGCTGTTCCAGATGATTGATACACTTAACCGATACCAGAGTGAGATGAAATATGCAGTACAGCCGCAAACGTTATTTGAAGTGGCTCTGCTCAAGCTGTGCAGTATACCTGCGCAGGGAGAGGTTCCGAATCAAGCTGCTGTGTCAGCAGGAGCAACGGCGTCCTCACAGGCTGACAGCGGCGAAATTAACCGCTTGAAACAACAGCTTGCTGAGCTGGAGAAGAAGCTGGATCGTGCACTGAAAAGTGGCCTCTCTGGTGGAGAGGCTGCACCAAGCAGTCCTTCGCGACCGGCAACTCGTGCTCCCGTATCCAGGGGAAATGCTCCGGCGAAGCTTCCTGCACAGCTGGATCAATACGTGGCGCGCAAGGGATCTCCAGAATTCGTGGAGATCAGCAGAAAGTGGAGTCAAATCCTGCAGCGTGTTAAAGAAGAGAAGGTTACGGTCCATGCCTGGTTTATGGATGGTGAGCCTGTATCTATGCTGGAAGACAATGTATTGGTTGCTTTCAAAAACAACATTCACCGTGAAACGACAGAGAAGCAGGCTAATCGTGAAGTAATTGAGCGTGTGCTGTCTGAACAGCTTGGGCGTTCAGCACGTCTGGTGACGATGATGCTTAAGGACTGGACGGGAGCCATGGAAGGAGCTGCTGAAGCGCCAAAGGAGGACTTTAAGCTTGAACCTGAGCATGAAGACGGCGGGTCAGGCAGCAAGCAACCTTGGATTGATGAAGCCATCCAGCTCTTCGGTGAAGATCTTGTAGTGATCAAGGAATAGATGTACCTAGCGCAGGGCGCGCATCATTAACTATAACAAAGGAGATGAACAATCATGAATAACATGAACCAAATGATGAAGCAAGTGAAGAAAATGCAGGAGCAAATGCTGAAGGCACAAGAGGAACTGGCTGACAAAACGGTTCAAGGTACTTCAGGTGGCGGTGTAGTTACAGCTGAGGTTAACGGACACAAGAAATTGCTGTCCATTACTATTAAACCTGAAGCGGTAGATCCAGAAGATGTGGAAATGCTGCAGGATCTCGTTATGACTGCTGTAAATGATGCAATGAGCAAAGCTGATGAAATTGCTAACCAGGATATGGGCAAATTCACAGGCGGCATGAAAATTCCGGGATTGTTTTAATTAAAATTGATCCTGTCAAAGGAGACACAATCGATTGTATTATCCCGAACCGATAGCGAAACTGATTGATGCTTTTACCCGTTTGCCGGGTATTGGCCCCAAGACAGCTGCGAGATTAGCTTTTCATGTGCTTAACATGAAGGAAGATGATGTTATTGATTTTGCCAAGGCGCTTGTTAGTGTGAAGCGTAACCTTCATTATTGCTCGGTATGCTGTAATATCACAGATACCGATCCATGCCGCATTTGTCAGGATAAGTCCCGGGATAGTTCTGTCATTTGTGTGGTTCAAGATTCCAAGGACCTTGTTGCAATGGAGCGTACCAAAGAGTTTGATGGGTACTATCATGTGCTGCAAGGTGCGATCTCTCCTATGGAGGGAATCGGCCCTGATGATATTCGGCTGAAGGAGCTGTTGACCCGACTGAGCGATGAGCGGGTGCAAGAATTGATTCTGGCAACGAATCCGAATATTGAGGGCGAGGCGACGGCGATGTATATTTCCCGTTTGGTTCGTCCATTCGAGATTACAGTGACCCGGATAGCCCATGGACTGCCTGTAGGTGGGGACTTGGAGTATGCAGATGAAGTGACACTATCGAAAGCGCTGGAAGGCCGCAGAGAGATCCGATAAGCGTGTATGTGCGATTAAGAGGAGCATGGCTTGGTATAGAGTGAGATAGTTGGAGATTTGAATGGATTTATCCAGAGAGCCGAGAGGCTCTCTTTTTTTTGTTGGAGAGAACGAAGTGCCACAGGGAAATTTGTGGCTCATTGTTCTAAGTTTGTCCTTCCTTTGATAAGTATGAGAATATGCTGTGCTGAATCAAAGGGGGGGAGCTTATGTTTTTCTGGAAAAATGCAGGACGGGCAGTGGAGAAACGCACCCAAATGCAGAAGGAGCTTGAAGAAGAACAGATCTACTTGGAGATTGAAAAGGCAAAAGCGGAGTGGGAGCGTGCGGTAAGGCAGTTTGAAGAAGCGCAGGGGGAAGATGAAATTGATTATGCTATATATGTTCTGGAAGCAGCAGAGCGTAAGTACCAGATTCATCTGAAGCGGGCGAAACGGGCAGGAATGAAGAAGTCAGCTGTAATGGATCGGGGCATGAGTGTGTGATGAAAGAATAAGACAGGGAGGTGCTTAATATGAAAAGTGTGATTCTAGGAAGCGTGTTTGTGGTTTCATTACTGGCGCTGGTGATCATATTGTTCAGAAAGCGAATCGGATTGTCGTGGGTAACATCATTTGGGATACATCTGGCTTTGGCTGCGATCGGAATCTATGTTGTCAATTATTCCGGTTGGATTACGGGTGCCTACATACCGCTGAATCCTGCCACAATCGGTACAGTAAGTATTTTGGGCCTGCCAGGAGTAGGGCTTTTGCTGGGGTTGAAAATTTCTTTGTTTGGGTAGTTGACTCAGTACAGAGAATTATGGTACATTATATCTCGTTGCTTTGCTTGCTTGGTCGAGAAACTTTGAAGATAAAACAGAGTTCGCTAAGAGCTTTGAAAATAAACTTCAAAAAAGTGCTTGACGAAAACAAACGAAGTATGGTATATTATAAAAGTCGCCGCTGAGAGAAAATGGTGACGACAATGAATGAATGTTTGATCTTTGAAAACTGAACAACGAGTGAGTAATCATCCTGCTTGCAGGATGAACGTGAAGGTTTTTGGTGCATGTCATTTGACTGTATGAAAACTGGAACAACAATGAGATTTTTAATCTCGTCAGATTCAAAATGAGCTAATCGCTCTTTTCAAT